>DAOKYU010000013.1 GCA_035325995.1 Thermodesulfobacteriota bacterium
GGAGGGAAGAGTAAGGTAGGTCGGATTTTTAACGCTCATCCACTCGATGTCTTCGGTGGGGCAGGTCAGGTGATTAAACAGGATAGACGACCGGGCGGTGCTATGAATTTCCAGGTCGGCTACGTCGGATTCCGGCACGCGAGCACACGTATGTGTGTTTCTCGGCATAGCAACGAAGTTGCTAAAATCACCTGAAGCGCGGCTGGTGATAATGGCAAGACTGCTGCTACTTCGATATCCAGCGGGCGTGGCCCGCCGGCCCGGAGGGGTATTGCTTCGCTGCATCCGGCTTCGCATGGCTTCGCCGCGACAAGCGCAGCTTGCAATTTAAAGCGGAATAGAAAGGCTAAATCCCCCCTTGCTCCCCCCTTTTCCTAAGGGGGGAAGAAAAGAATAAGATAAGACAAAGGATTAACTGAATGGGTTCCTGCTATTTTGATTTGAGCTGCTTTCGAGCTGTACTGGAGGTACTTAATTGCAGTCGGCCGGGGGCGTCCGAATACTCACTTGCTCGCATTCGTTGCAGGAATGACAGACATATGGTGATTCCTCGCTCGCTTGGAATCGTTGTTCGAGATGACAAAAGCGCTTGACGGATTGCTGGCGGAAATGGATTCCCAACCCGGCTTGGCCTGTAGCTTCGCCGCGGCAGGTAAAGACATTTGGGAATGACAGATTATAAGGATTGGGGGTGAAAAGAGAGATTGCTTCGCTTCGCTCGCAATGACGGATGGGTGGGAGCGCGGCGGCTTCAGCGCGGCTTTCGGGGTGAGGGGGCCTGCACCCGCTGTCTTTCGGCTGCGGCGAGGCGGTCGCGCCGCCGTTTGTCCCTCATGTGCTCCTCGATGCTGACGGTGGAGATCACGGGCCTTAACGTGTAGTCCGGCCTCATGCGGAACTCGAATTCCGAGTCGCGGGTCCTCTCGAAGAGCGGCAGCAGGATGATGGCGATTACGATGAATGTGAGCGTCGCGTAGAGTGTCCAGTTGACTTCGTAGGGGGCGATGAGCCGCCATACGAGAGGGTGTATGAAGAGGAGCGTGACGAGCGAGAGGACGAGCGCGCCGAACGCTATCCTCTTCGGCCACGGGCTCACGGGGTCCGACAGCCACCACCTCCAGAACGGCGGCCTCAGCTTGTTCTTCCAGATGTTCGAGAGCGTTCGCCGTGCGCGGGTTTCGCCGGATTTGTCCTCTTTCGCGCATTCGGCGAGCGCGGCCAGCGCGTTGTCGTAGTACTTCAGCCTGTAGTAGCAGTAGGCCGTGAAGTGGAGTATCTTCGCCCGGAGTGAAGGCGAAGCGGGCGCGGGCGTTTCGTGCCCGTTCATCATCCACGGCAGCGGGGGGGCCTCGGCGGCGGGCTCTTTTTCCGCGGCGAGGTTCCCGGCCTTTTCGAGGAGCGCGACGACCGACAGGAGGTTCTGCCTGAAGGCGGCGTCCTCCGTGCCGGGCCTTTCGAAAGCGAGGAACCGCGAGTACGCCTGCCAGAGGAGATGCCCCGGGTCGCCGGGGTCGTGCGCTGCCGCTTCCCTGAACGACTCGGCGGCAGCGGCGTAGTCCTGGCGCTCGAGCTCTATCTTGCCGCGCGTGGAAAGCAGCTCGGCGCTCGCGCCGATTTTGTCGACGGCGGCGCGTATTATGGAGTACGCGTTTTCTGTGTCGCCGAGCGTGAGGTAAATCCCCGCGAGACGGATGCGCGGGGCGCTCCACCAGCCTTCGAGGCCGACGGCCTCGGCGCAGGCGTCGATGGCGTCGTCGTAGCGGTGGAGGCTCGATAGGGCTGCGGCCTTGTTGCACCACGCTGCGGCGTTTTCGGGGTTGAGCGCCGTGGCCTCGCCGAACGCCGCGAGCGCTTCGTCGTATCTTTCCAGCCCGAGGAGCGCAGCGCCCTTCGCGTTGTGCGCGGCGCAATCGCCGGGGTCGAAAGAGAGCGCCCTCTCGAAGGCTTCGAGCGCGGGGGCGTACTTGTCCGAGGCGAGGAGGGACGCGCCACGGCCGTACCAGGCCGCCGGACTCACGGGCGAGAGCTTTATCGCGGCGTCGTATGCGTCCACGGCATCGGAATACCTGCCCGCGCCGTAAAGCGCCCCCGCGAGCCCGAGGTTCGTGTCGAAGTCTCCGGGGGCGAGGCTCGCCGCCTTGCCGAACGCCCCGGCCGCGCCATCGACGTCGCCCGATTTCATGAGCGCGGCGGCCTTGCCGCTCCACGCCCGGGCGAGCGAGCCGTCGATAGACGCCGCCCTGTCGAAGGCGTATGCAGCCTCGTCGAATTTCCGCGCGCGGAGGAACGTCTCGCCAAGTCCGAGCCAGGCAGGGATGTGCTCCGCCTTGACCGCCGCCGCCCTCATATATGCCCCTACGGCGTCTTCGAGCTTCCCGAGCCGGAAGAGCGCGTCGCCGATGCCCGTCAACGTGAGCGGGTCGTCGGGCTTGAGCCCGGCCGCGCGGTCGAGCGCCTCGACGGCCTCGGAGGGTTTGTTCATTGCAAGGAGCGCCAGCCCTTCCCCCCGCCACGCGCCCTGGAGCTCGGGCCGCATCGCGATGGCCTGCCTGTAGAGCTCGACGGCTTTGCCGTGCGCCCCGAGGCCGGAGAGTGCGTCGGCCTGTCTCGTGACGGCGTCGGGGTCTCCGCCGTCGAGGGCTATCGCCGCGCCGTAGGCCTCGGCCGCCGCCTCGAATTCCCCGAGCTCGTTAAGCGCACCGCCTTTTTTGAGCGCGGCGCGGCGCTCGTCGGGCTTCAGCCTGAGCGCGAGGTCGAAGGCGCTTGCGGCGTCGCGGAGCTTGCCGATCTTATAAAGTGCGTCGCCTTTGCCTATCCACGCGAGGTAGTAATCCGGGCGGAGCTTTATCGCCCTGTCGAAGGCCGCGAAGGCTTCGTCTTCCCGCCCGAGCATGGACAGGGCAACGCCCTTTCCGATTATCGCGTCCACGTACGAAGGGTCGGCCGCTATGGCCTTGTCGTACGCCTCGGCGGCTTTTTCGAGCCTGCCCATCCCGGCGAGCGACTGGGCGTACATGTAGAGCGCGTCGCGGTAGGCGGGCGAGAGCCCCGTGGCGTAGGCGAACGAGTCGGCGGCGTCGCCGAACCTGCCGAGGCCGTAATAGGCGGAGCCGAGCCTGTACCAGCCGAAGTGGTCTTCGGGGAGAATGTTAACGGCGCGGGTGTAAGACTCCAGGGCCGAATAATAGTCGGCGCGGCGCATGAAGGAGTCGCCCTTTCTCGTCCAGGAGTGATGGTGGCGGGGGTCGGCCGCGATGGCCTTGTCGTATGCCTTGACGGCTTCTTCGTCGTTTCCCGTATCGTAAAGGGCGTCGCCCGTCCGGACCCACGCATCGGCGGATTCGGGGGAAAGCCGGGCGGCCTCGGCGTAGGCTTCCGCAGCCTCGGCGCGCCGCGAGAGGGCGGTGAGCGCCTCGGCCTTGCCGATCCATGCGGCATTGAAGTCGTAGAGGGTAGGGCCGTATTTTTCGGCATCCCTGTTTAATTTTGCGAGCTTGTCGAGGTGATACGGCTCGAAGCCGCCGTCCCGCGCCTTAAGGTGCGGTGGCTTATGTTTGACGGCCTCGTCGTACGCGGCAACCGCCTCTTCGTGGCGTCCCAGGGCCGAGAGGGTTTTCCCCCTGCCTATCCACGCGGCGTAGTATTCCGGGTCGGCCGCAATGGCCGCGTCGAAGGAGGCGAGGGCGTTCCGGTAGTCACCGGCGGAGAGGAGTCCCGCGGCCTTTGCGTTCAATTCGCCCGCGGACGGGGCTCCGCCCCCGGCCTTCCGGCCGCCGAGCAGCGAAGACGCGAACGAGAATATTCCCCTTTTGGATGAAGGCATAAATTCGGCAATAGTTTACAAGAGCGGTGAGGATTTCTCCAGCGGGCGTGGTGCGCTCGAAAGTCAGCGGACACGGTCCGCCGGTGGCGAAGGGGAAGTTCTATATTTAACTGATAAGAGTGGTGCAAGGGTTTTCTACTTTTGACTGACCACACACATACGTGTGATTTTCGGCGTAGCGGGTCAAGAGACTATAGGTACCGTAAGCGCGGCTGGGGACAATGGCAAAGCGCTGCCACTTCGATTGTTTACTGCTGGGGGTCTCCAGTGGCTGAAGGGGAAGTTCTGAGCTAGCTGGTAAGGGTGGTGCAAGGGCTTTCTACTTTTGCCTGACCAAAAGTAGCAAAAGTCACGGGCCGGGAAAAATTCTGCTAAAAATTTTCGCTTCTTCACTAAATTCTCCAAATACTATACCCCCACCCTGACCCTCCCCCTGGGAGGGGGAGGGAAGAGTAAGGTAGGTCGGATTTTTAACGCTCATAAGCTCGATGTCTTCGACGTGGCAAGGCTGGTGGTTAAATGGAACAGACGACCGGGCGGTGCTATGAATTTCCAAAGCTGCTACGTCGATATCCTGCACGCGTGGCGTGCGCGAATTTTGACGGCCCGGAGGGGTATTGCTGCGCCGCGCATGCGGCTTGCAATATTATGGGATGAAAGATAGATCTCTCACGTTTGTTCGAGATGACAAAAGTAAAAGACTAGATCCTGAAACAAGTTCAGGATGACTGAAACAGGGAGATTCCTCGCTCGCTCGGAATCGTTGCAGGAATGACAGGCTAATACAAAATCCTCCCTAACCCCCCCTTTTTCTAAGGGAGGATGAAAGATTATAGGAAAAGGATTAAATCTCTTGCGTCGATATGGCGGGGACGGGGCCCTTCCGTCTCCGTGCCGGGGCGGTCGGCAAGCCGCTCCGATCCTGTATCGCGCTGCGCCGGACGAGCCGTGCACCGAATCCCGGGCGTTGCCGTCGGAAAGCAGGCGGAACTCTCCCGTCGGCAAAACGCCGGGATTATTGCCCGCCACGCTCGCGGTGATATGCGGCGAAGCGGCGGAATTGCCGGACGCGGTGTGCGTCTACCGGATTAGCTGTCGTAGATCATGCCGAGGTCGGATACCCGCACCGGCGTCGGTTTCCCACGCCCGTCGGATTCGTACATCGCCTCGTCGTACGTCCTGTGCAGCTTGATGAAGGAGAGGACTCCTCCCGGCCCCCATTCGTTGGAGCACCAGAGGGTGTTGTCCGCGTCCAGGCCGCGCACCACTTCGGGCTCTATGTAGAGCTTCCGCGGTGAGCTGTTGCGGAACGCCTCGGCGTTCGCCCAGTCGCTGTACACGGAGACAAGCTCCCTGTTCGAGTACCTGTCGAGGAATAACACGCAGTAAAGCGTTACCGCGTTCCGGCCCTTCCGGGGGCCGCCTACCGGACCGCCCGGTATCAGTGTTAGTCTTTTCGTTTCTATCATGAAAAATAGGATACCCAAGGATTGTGAAAATCGTATGAATGCGGGTGGGTGATTTTCGGCATAGCGCAGGAGGTGCTAAAACCGTCTGAAGCGCGTCAGGTGGTAATAGCAAGACTGCTGCTACTTCGGAATCCTGCACGCGAGGCGTGCAAAATCATCGTTCCTTCGCTAAATCCTCTAAATACTATACCCCCACCCTGACCCTCCCCCTGGGAGGGGGAGGGAAGAGTAAGGTAGGTCGGATTTTTAACGCTCATCCACTCGATGTCTTCGGCGGGGCAAGGCTGGTGATTAAATGGAACAGACGACCGGGCGTTGCTATGGATTTCCAAAGCTGCCACGTCGATATCCTGCACGCGAGGCGTGGACACGTAGTGTCGTTTTCGGCATAGCGCGATAGTTGCTAAGACCACTGGAAGCGCGTCGGGTGATAATAGTCGAGCGCTGCTGCCACTTCGATATCCTGCGGGCGTGGCCCGCCGCCTTGCGGAAATCGGCGGTTGATATATGCTTAAGCTCCCTGAATGAGCATTCGATTTGCCCACGCAAGCATAACGGCCCGCGACCTCGCGAAGCTCGCCGAGTTTTACGGCAACGTTTTCGACTGTGCCCCGGCGCTCCCGGAGAAGAGCTTTTCCGGGGATTGGCTCGAAAAGGGGACGGGCGTTCCCGGTGCGGCTTTCAGGCGCGTACACCTGAAATTCCCCGGTGACGATGGCGAGGAGGCCCCGATACTCGAAATTATAGAGTACGAGGTTTCGTCCGACGGCTCGCCCCACGCGCCCGCCAACAGCAAGGGGCTGAGGCACATAGCCTTCGAGACGGAGACCGTCCAGGAGCTTAAGCGCCGGAAAGAGCTCGTGCTGACGCACGGCGGCGGCAAGCTCGGCGAGATAACGTCGCGGAGGATAGAGGGCGTGGGCGAGGTCACGTTCGTTTACCTTACCGACCCCGAGGGCAACATAGTCGAGCTCGTCAACTGGCAGGAGCCCGGCCCTATGCCGCCCGTGGAAGAATAACGGCGGCATTTGTAATGCTGCATTCCAGTCCGATTTCCCTCCATTGCAAAAATAATAAATCTTAAATGTTTATTTGTGATTTTATTGTTTTTTCCAGTATAATGAGACGCCATATTTATATATTCCTAAATATCCCGAAGGAGGATAAAAATAATGAGAAATGTGTTACTCGGATTCGTGCTTGCGCTCTCGCTATTCGCTGTCGGCGGGATTGCGAAGGCGCAGGAAACCATCACCATCCTGGCGGACTCCCCGGATGTTGGAAACTGCTACCCATTTGCGGATGCCAGTGCATATGACCTTGGCGGGTGGGGGCCGTACATGGGATTCGTGTACCGGAACATTCCGCCTTTCACGCTCAAAGCGGGGGATATTCTCGCGTTCGACCTGGGTGCGTTGAACGGGGCGGATGTCCAGGTGGACATAGAGCTTGCCGCGGCGACGTCTAACGGCGGCTCGGACCCTGCGCTGCCGTACACGAAGGTGGTGTCTAACACGCAGATACCTCTCAACCCCAACGGGGATACGATAATAGGGAATTACGAGATGCAGTTTACAGTCGAAGCGCCGTTCGACTTCCCGGGCGGCGGGCTTATAATCCGTTTCTCCAATGCCGGCGGGGAATACGCTTCCTATGATAATTGCGACCAGGTGCTTGTCCGTGCTTCCGCTTCCGACTCGTCCGGTTATTTCGTCGAGCGGTTCTTTTATGACGAGGACGGTGTTCCGCCTTATGACGAGCGGACCGGAGATAGCATCGGCGGATTCAGGGTGATTATTTCAGACGTTCCTCCGCCCACGCCTCCTCCTCCGCCGGTTGTGGAGCAGATTCCGACGATGTCCGAATGGGCCATGATAGCGGTAGCGGCCGGGCTCGGCTTACTCGGCGCGTTCTATGCCATAAGCAGGAAGAGGCTGTCGGCTTAACGGGCCGGATAGATCGATTCGATATAGGATATGAACCCTGTACGTTCCCTTCCCCCTTCGCAGGGGGAGAGGGGCGTGCAGGTTTTTTTTCGTCATAGCGCGGTGGTTGTTATAGTCACACGTAGCACCTTCGGAGGCTGGAAGCGTCTGAAGCGCGGCTGGTGGCAATGGCAGAGCGCTGCCACTTCGGTATCCAGCGCTTTAATTTCTCGCGGGCGCTACGGGCTCGACACGGGCTCTCTAGTGAAGCAGAAATATTCCTGCTCGCCGTTGACCAGCCCCGAAAGAAGCACTACGCCCGGCTGCTCGGACTCTTCGACGTTGACGCTGTAGAACGTATCTCCACACTGGAGCGTGAAGCAGTCGAA
Source organism: Thermodesulfobacteriota bacterium (assembly GCA_035325995.1). Taxonomy (NCBI): domain Bacteria; kingdom Pseudomonadati; phylum Thermodesulfobacteriota; species Thermodesulfobacteriota bacterium. The sequence continues at coordinate 7,607 of DAOKYU010000013.1, forward strand.
GGCGGAGCAGCTTAATTCCGGGAAAGGCAGGAAGAAATCCGCAGACATTGGCGGGTCGCCCCCTGTCGATCCGCAGAAGAACGGCTCGCAGATGTCCGCAAGCGTTTCGGCCGGGCAGTCGCTGTCGATGAGGTCCTGGTCCGATGCGCACGAGCTTACCGGGCCGTCTGAACCGCTGTCGCAGGATGAAAGTAAGAAGAGACAGAGCAGGAGCGGGGACAGAATAAGTTTCTTCATAACCTCATGGTATTAAAAATACGTGTATTAGTCAAGAAGTTAATTCGATGTAATGCGCAACGACGATGATGGCCACAAAGAAAAGGCTCTCGATGAATTGCGGGCGGAAGTGAATTCCCGACCGGCTTCGCCCACGGGCTTTTAGGCTTCGCATGGCTATCAGGCTATGCTTAGGCTTCGCCCCGACAAGCGCCGCGACAAGTGCGGCTTGCAATATTATGATTGGGGGAGGCTTATGCATCGGAAGCGCGGCTGGAGATTGTGGCAATGCCCTGCTACTTCGAAAGCTGGTGGAGGCTGTGTGGTTGGCGTCCTTGCGGGGGACGTTCCGAGTTGGCTCATAAATTGGGAGAAAGTGTTTTCTACTTTTCCTAGATGAAAAGTAGCACACACGTAGTGTGTTTTACGACGTAGGATGTTCCGAGACTATAACCACGTGAAGCGCGTCTGATGATAATGGCAACGACGCTGCTACTTCGAATGTCAGCGGACACAGTCCGCCGGGCCGGACACGTAGTGTCTTTTTCGACATAGCATAGAAGGTGCTAAAGTCACTTGAAGCGCGTCAGGTGGTAATAGCAAGACTGCTGCTACTTCGGAATCCTGCACGCGAGGCGTGCAAAATCATCGTTCCTTCGCTAAATCCTCCAAATACTATACCCCCACCCTGACCCTCCCCCTGGGAGGGGGAGGGAAGAGTAAGGTAGGTCGGATTTTTAACGCTCATCCACTCGATGTCTTCGACGTGGCAAGGCTGGTGATTAATTGGAACAGACGACCGGGCGTTGCTATGAATTTCCAAGTCGGCTACGTCGAATTCCGGCACGCGAGCACACGTATGTGTGTTTCTCGGCATAGCAACGAAGTTGCTAAAGTCACTTAAAGCGCGGCTGGTGTCAAGGGCAGAACGATGCCACTTCGATTGTCTGCGGACACAGTCCGCACGGCCCGGAGGGGTATTGCTGCGCTGCTTATGCAGCTTGCAATATTAAGGGATGAAAGGCGGATCTTTCACGTTTGTTCGAGATGACAAAAGTAAAAGACTAGATCCTGAAACAAGTTCAGGATGACTAAAACAGGGTGATTCCTCGCCCGCTCGGAATCGGTGGGAATGACTGACACGTAGTGTCGTTTTCGACATAGCGCCGAAGTTGCTAAGACCACCTGGAGCGCGGCAGGTGGTCTTAGCCTTGCGCTGCTACTTCGATATCCTGCACGCGTGGCGTGCCGGACGTGGTCCGCCTAAAAGTCGCGCCAGAGTATCGCGGATATCGTGCCCTCGTCCTGGAATATGTCGAGAAGCTGATCGAATTCGGTTATCGGCACTTCGTTGACGACGAGCTGGTATATGAGATTCCTGCCGCTCTTTGCGTTTATGTATCCGCCGAAGGCCTGGCCCTTGATGACGAGTCCCGATTCGTCGCCCGCGGCGTACGTGCCCGTCTTGGCGCGGACCTGTCCCGTGGCGCCGGCCAGTGTCGGGTCGGACTGGAAGTCCGTCACGAAGCCGAGCGAGCCGTCTACGCCGAGTATGGGCAGCGCATCGTAGAAGGCCGCGAAGTCGGTCTGCCCGGTCATTATGCGGAGCCATTTCGTAACGGCGCGGTTCTGCGCTGTGGTGTCGCCGCCGCCCGAGCCGTCGACGAAGAAGAACTCGTTGCCGGGTATGCCGTGCACGTTGACGAGCGACTCTCTTTCGGCCGCGAGGGCGTCGTTCATGCTATCGACTCCCCTGGCTACTCCCCACAGAAGGAGGCTCGTGTCCGCGCCGATGTTGTAGCTGACCTTGAGCACGAATTTCGCGTGCTGGGCCTCGGTGAGCGATACGAGCGACGCGACTATGGTGTCGTCCGAGTAGGAGTCCTTCGGGGGAAGAAGGCCGACGGGGTTGTCGGCGACCGTCGGGGCGTCCACCTCGACGCCGGCGGCTTCGAGCTGCTCGATGAGCACCGTGCGTGCGTAGTTCTGCGGCTCTACTATGCGGAACGTGCGGATGAGCGGGAAGGCGTTCGTGAGCGGCGGCACGAAATCCACCGGAAGATCGCCGGATACTTCGCCCGTGCATCCCGGCGTGCCTATGCAGGCGGGGAACTCGGGATCGAGCTCGACGTCGAATTCGGTGCCTGGCGCTGTGGTCTCGATAGTGGACTGGACATCGAGCGCGGCGGATACCGGGCGCCATTCGACGGATGCCGGGTTGCCGGCGGTCGTCGGGTCGATGGTGAGGTCTACGCAGTCGTCGTTAATGAATATCGGCCTTATCGCGAAGTTGCCCTCGTTCCTGAAGGGGAAGGGGACGAAGAGCCTGTCGTCTATTACGACGTCGCCCGTTACGCGCGTGATGCCCGCGGCCGCAACCTGCTCCGCCAGGTTTATGTATCCCCGGATCGGGTTGGGCGTGGAGAGCACGGCGTTGCCTAGCGAATCGGCCTCGTTGTGGTCGAAATTGGTAATCGCTATCCGGCCGTCGGGGAGTGTCCTGCCGCCCATCGTGAGGTCGCCGGTCGCGACGAGTATCAGATCGCCGTCGAGGACGCCGTCGGGGTCGATAGCTCCCTGAACGTGGATGGGCGTCGTGGTCGTGTGCCCCGCGCCGACTTCGTTGATGAGCTCGCCCACGGAGAATACCTTGCGGACCGAGCCTATGAAGAAGTTGTAATCGGGCCTGAGGTCGATGAGCACTTCGCCCGTGTCCCGGTCTTCGACGCGGAGGCCCCACGCCGCGCCGTCGTAAAGCGGCTTGTCGAATACCGCCTGTACGTCCGGCGGTATTTCCGAGCCGCTCTTGTTGTTATCGCCGCAGCCTCCCGATGCGCCGAACGCCGCGGCGACGAGAATCAGTAATGTGAATATGAACCCCGGTTTTTTCATTTGCCCCATCCTCCTCCGGAATGGAATTGCGATTGGTGAACTATAACTATAACCTCGAAATATGCCGCCGCGCCAGAGTTTTGAAAAAAGGCTTTTATAATGGAAAAAAGAAAGAAAAGAAAGACCGGAAACGCCTGAAAATGGAAGGGGAGCCGCGGCGGGCTCCCCTTTGTAAGCTGCACTATATACTGATTATTCGACGCTTAGCTTAGGCCTGCACTTTCCTTCTGCGTATGGCCAGGAAGCCGATTACGGCCAGGACCGCGGCAGTCAGCATCATTCCCCATTCGGACATCGTCGGGATAGTCGTCTCTATTACGGGCGGGGGAGCCGTGCCTGTATCGCAGCAGAATATCTCGACCTGGGTCTGGTCGGTGGGGGCGCACTCTGTTTCGACAAACGGCTCGCACGGGATAGTTCCCTCGCAGAACATGCTGATAGCGCCCGTCCCGTCCACTACGGGGCCGCCCGGCCCGCCGGGCCCGCAGCCCTCCTGCTTCCTTCCCGTCCAGATGCCGACGTCGTAGCCGTTGGACGCGCAGACGTACTGCGCCCAGGCGTTGGCCTGGTCGCAGGCGTTCGTATTGCAGTTTCCGAAGCTGTCGAACGGGTTACAGGCCTGGTCGGGCCACGCATCAGTGCCTTCGCTCCATTTCACGAGCATTCTCTCGGGGTTCTGGCATCCGGAAACGGCCTCCGTCAGGCAGGCTTCGGGGGGCAGGTCGGGGAGCTGTGCGTGGAGAGACGGCGCAGCGGCAAGGAAAGCAAGAAACACCAACGTAGACAAAATTTTCATCATTCCGCTCCTCGCTAAATATTTAATTGATGCCCCATTATACTATGTGCGGAGAAGGGATAGAAGTGCTTTTGGAGCGGAGATGAAAATCGCGGCGGCCGGCCGGAAGCGCTGTCAGAGGCACCCGGAGGGGGTATATTTCAGGAAAAGATGAGACGTTTGAAAAGTATTAATGTGACCGACTATTTAGAGCCGAGAAACGATTTTAATATACATTTAAGGTCTTCAGGATTTTTTAATTGACATTCCCAAATCGTTAAAGTTCGCCATCCTAACAGCAGCAATTCTTGAGTATGTTTTTGATCTCTAATCTTATTTCGTTGGATTTTCATTTGCCAATAAACTTGATTTGTTTTTGGTCTACGATTACCTCTAGTGCAATTATGACCATGCCAAAAACAACCATGGACAAAAATAACTTTTTTTCGAGACGGAAAGACTAAATCAGGTTTTCCTGGTAGCTCTTTTTTGTGGAGTCTGTAGCGATAGCCAAGGCAATGTGTGAGAGATCGTACAATAATTTCGGGAGACGTATTCTCACTATGTACCCTACTCATTATCCAGCTTCGTTTGTTTTTAGAGAAGGTATCAGTCATTGTGAAACCTGAATGCGAAGGCTCGGATCAGTCTCACACATATCTATGATGCGATTATATTCACTAACCAACTGTTCGGCGGTCGTCCGTCTGCCGGACTGAGCAAATTTTCCAAGCTCGTAAAGATTTCCAGCCAAAAACTGCTCGGCTTCAAATACATCTATCCTTTCTCTAATCCCCATCTGATCTGCGTATCCTTCAGCTGACGCTACCCCTTTGTTAATTGTTATTATTATTGGTTTTAAACTTTTATCTAAGTTTTTCGTACACTTTTGCATTAACGCGTCCGTTGGAAAAACTGTCACATGAATTGCTACGTCTTCGATGAGAAAATCTGCATCCCTTTTCGATGATTCATCAGCAACAGAAGCACCATGATGCTCAACTGCTTTATCCATGATCAAACTTAACTTGGCTCCAACTAAATGTTGAAGCATGGTTCCAACGAATGTCGTCCCAGGAGACTCCGATTGCCTTTTCTGTGCTTGATCTAAAAGATTATGAATTACCGATCGAATTGATTTGTATGTGTCAAAGTTCAAAATGAATGGCTTCGCTGCGAAGTATTCCTTAACTCGCTCAATCCACCATTGTTCAACAATTGCAAGATCTACTTCTCCCTTCTGGTGAAGGTCATTCAAGAATTCCAAGTATTTTTTCGTTTTGCCGATGCTTCCTCGGCTGGTTCTTCCACCTTCTTGAGCCAGCACTCGTTCTATATCATAATCTTTGAGAATGCTCTGAACTCTGGCTTTCCCCAAGTTTTTAACTTGTCCACCTTGTTCAGTTAGAAGTTCATCTGACTTTATTGGGAGTCCATGTTCTTTAGCATGTCTGGTGACAACTAACGCCACTGATAACGGACCTTTCCCCTTCATTTTATTGTCCAAGGCAAATTTGTGCAGCAATTCGTATATCTTCATATTATGTATCTGCACTATAAGCTAGAGGTGAGAGAAGGTAACGAGCGATGTAACGAGTAACGGGTACGGCAACTGCATCTCCCATTGCGAGGTACCCATCGTTATATGATCCGGGAATCTTATATGAATCTCGGACTCCCATAAGCCTAGCTGCTTCTCTCACAGTAATAAGGCGTGTCTTCCATGAACCATTTTGGCGTATAACCAAAAATTGTCTACTGCTTCCTCCCTGAGGCGTTCTTAAGCAACCTGCCGTGCTGTCAAAGCGCAATTCAAGGACTTGGCGGCCATTTCTTATGCGTTTATATCCGGGGAAGATCGAATGGCCCTTCCTATAAGCAATTTCTATTTTTTCTCTATGTCTTTCCGGGATGAGATTTAGGATCTGTGTATTTCTTCGATCATCATATGTAGAGGCGTCCAAATCAACTATATCTTCAAGGTTTATACTTCTAGATGATGGTTGTGGAATACGCCACCAAATCCATTTAGATAAACTTTTTGCCGCATTTTGCAGAGATACTGGATGACACCATATGGGGTGTATCGATTCGAATTCTGATGTATCCATGTTTTTATTTACCGCAATTACAAAAACTCTTTTTCTCGATTGAGGAACCCAGTAGCTTGCATCAATAATTACAGCGCCGACTTTGTAACCTCTTTCAATGAAAGCCTCATGCAATTGTCTATAGTGGACTCCATTTGACATAGATATAAGCCCTACTACATTTTCTGCTACAACGATTGATGGTTTGATAGTCATTTCATCCATGACACGAAACCATTCCCATACCAAACCGCTTCTCTTTTTTGAAAGACCGCCCATATTACCCGCTAATGAAAGATCTTGACAAGGAAAGCTTCCCCATGAAAGAAAGGCTGGGGGTAATTCGCTGCCTTTTACATCTTCAATGGGACCGAGCTTGAAAATCCCTTTAGGGTGATTTGCGGTAAATACTGCAGCTTTCTTTTCTGAAATATCGTTGGCCCAAACCGGAGTAAAATAAGCTTTAAGCCCCTCACTAACTAGACCGCTTCCAGCAAAAAAATCTAAGAAAGGTAATCGGCCATTTCTTCGCATAGAACTACCTACTTCTTTTCGACTGTTGACATGTCGAAGTTTATAGTTTGTATATGGATACGAAAAGGCAATGTCTGAAGATACATAATCAGACTTTTCAATCTTAAGCGTCTTTATCTTTTTTGCTTGTTTCATCTATGTCGGCAAAATCAATAACGATATTTAATATACCTTGAGAATCAATTATGCTGAGTGCATCTATGAATAGCAATATTATAGAATAAAAAGTGAACCGAGTTTTTTTCGTTTTCTAAATAGAGTTCACAGAAGATCGTGGAGGTCCTGCGACAGGGCGGGCTCGACGGGGTATTTCACGCTCTCGTAGAATACGGAAAGATTGCAATCGGGGGTTGTGACGTTCTTCTTCGCGTCGAGCTCGATGGATATATCCGTCCTGTCCCTTACGGTCGGCCACACGTGCCTGAGCGAATATTTTCCCTCGCATATCTCTTCGGGGGCGGAGTACGGGTCGTCCTTTCGCGGGTTGTCGCCGTACTCGGCGACGCCGGCGGCCGGGGTGTCGAGCTCCTTCGATATGGCGAGGGATTTTTCTCTCATGAGGGAAACGTAGTCGGCCGGGTCGTCGAACGTGTCCCTGAGGTGTATGGCGGCCGTGGCGAGCTTGCCGTCCTCGAAGACGTAGACGAGGTCCCACGAGGGCTCGTTCCTGATCGTTTCGATGGTCACCAGCGCGTCGCGGGTTTCGCCGTTTTGATCGACTGTGACCGTGAAGGTTCCTTCCGTTTTATCGGGCTCGCCGCCGATTCGGTACGTAAGGATGTTCTCGCCCTCTTTCATGAGCTCGGCTTTCTCGGCCTTCTTGACCTCGGCCTTCGACATGCCCCACCTGGCGTCCCTTATGTCGGGCGTCTTGTCGCGCGAGCACGACGGCGCGAGAATGGCGAGCGTGAGGATCGCTATCGCGGCGATTGGGGAGTGTTTCATACGGGCCGCCTCGGTTACGGGATATATTATGTTCGCCCGATGGGATATCTGCAAGGGCGGCAGGCTCGGCCGGCGTAGGCAGGGGCCTAAAGGCGAGATTTTGAAATGATCCCGGATCGAGTCCGGGACATGGTTCAGAGACTTAAGCTCGGGAAGCGCGGTAGGTGGCAATAGCGTAATGCTGCTACTTCGAATGTGTCAGCGGACACTGTCCGCCGGTGGCGAAGGGGAAGTTCTGAGTTAGCTGGTAGTGGTGGCGCAAGTGTTTTCTACTTTTCCTTGATGAAAAGTAGCAAAAATCACGGGACGGAGGAAAATTGTGCTAAAAATCATCGCTTCTTCACTAAATTCTCCAAATACTTTACCCCCACCCTGACCCTCCCCCTGGGAGGGGGAGGGAAGAGTAAGGTAGGTCGGATTCTTAACGCTCATCCACTCGATGTCTTCGGCGGGGCAAGGCTGGTGATTAAATGGAACAGACGACCGGGCGTTGCTATGGATTTCCAAAGCTGCCACGTCGAATTCCTGCACGCGTGGCGTGCACACGTATGTGTGTTTCTCGACGTAGCACAGAAGTTGCTAAAACCATCTGAAGCACGGTTGGTGGTAATAGCGTAATGCTGCTACTTCGATTGTCCGCGGACACAGTCCGCACGGCCCGGCGGGGTATTGCTTCGCCGTTTACACGGCTTGCAATATTAGGGGATTTTCGACAAAACCACCTGAAGCGCGGCAGGTGGTAATAGCGTAATGCTGCTACTTCGATATCCTGCGCATGTGGTGCGCCGGCCCGGAGGGGTATTGCTGCGCCGCGTCCGGCTACGCGTGGCTTCGCCGCGACAAGCACGCGGCTTGCAATTTTATGTGTTTCGGTGAGCTGGCGTGATTCCATAACAGGCGTCAGGGCAGCGGTGCCGGTGTTCTGCAGAAATAAATAGACGTGCGATATACTTATAAGGATAAGACCGGGGGGCCCGTTACTTGCAGCACGACGTATTCATAAGCTTTTCGGACAGCGACAGGGAGATTGCAGAGACGCTCGCGGAGGCGCTTGAAGTAGAGGGCCTTTCGGCGACGCTCGGCCCGGCCGGGGCGCGGGGGAAGGCCGGAGAAAGGGCGGTCTACGAGGATATCGACGCGAGCGGGGCGCTCCTCCTGATCTTTTCGTGGAACGCGCGCGGGTCGCGGCGGCTGCTCCGCGAGGTCGAGCGGGCGGTGGACGAAGGGACGCCCGTCGTTTCCTTCCACGCCGACAAGACGCCGTTCGACCCCGAGCTCGAATATTATATCGCGCCCTCGCACAGGATATCCGCGCAGGGGGCTTCGGCAGGGCTCGCGGCCGGGCGGCTCGTCGAGACTGTGAAGCGGCTCGTCCCTCGCGGCGAGACGGCGGCGGACAGGGGGAGCACGGCAGTCGATGCCGGTGTGTTCGGCAGGCCGGATACGGGCGAGCTCCACGAGTTCAAAAAGCGATTGCAAAGGGAGGGGGACGAGCCGCGCCCCGAGGTGAAGCGCCCGGAATATTCTCCCCCGCGCAAGAGGCCCTGGACGAAAATCGCGATATCGGCGCTGGCCGTGCTGTTTATCCTCTACGCACTGGGCGAGCAGTTCGGCTATTACTCGGTCGGCGTTATGGCGGGGTGCGTCGCGGCGGCGGGTTTGCTGATCGGCCTCGCCCGGAGCAGGCGGCGCTCGCCGATGTTTCCGGCGCTGGCTCTGACGGGCGGGCACTTGCTGTGGTTCGCGGCGGGGCTCGTGGTGCTCGTGCTGGGAACCGCCGGAGGGAAGCCCGCGGGCCTCGACGGCATCTTGCTCGACGCGGGCATATTCGCCGTGTTCTTTCTCGGGCTCCTGCTTTGGCCGGGCGTCGTTTCGGGCGTGGCGAACGCCGCGATGTCGGTGCTCTTCATCTACCTGGGGCTGAACTCGATCGCCGGCGACTGGGCGCCGCCCGAGGTCGCAAGCGCCGTCACGCTGCACGCGCTCCTTTACGCCGCGACGATAATCGCGCTCGTGTACGGGATGGTGAAGGTGTGGTGGGCGAGGGGTTAATATTTAGCAAACATTCATTTTACATTGTATCTAATAAGTTCGAGTACGGAGAAATTTGGTTCGACGTATGTAGTTTTCGGATCATCCTTTTCACTTATCTTGATTAATGAGTAATCATTCATCTTTGCAAGATCCCTGTACCATGTGCTCGTAGTAACGTTCTTGTAAAGTGCCTGGACCGGTGGGCTGGATGTGAATTTCTCTAGCGGAACTGGTTGACCTTGATCGATCAGCAGGTCGATGATATCAACTATTCGCTGGTTAATTCGTATGTCTTCCGTTTTCTTGTTCTTTAGAAGGAATCGAGTATAGTCCTTCAGCATTATCTGCTTCAGCTTTTTAAGAACTTTCTCTTTGATTCTTGTAACTTCCTGAAGATAGCCTCTGAGGCCCCATTCGATGAAATTGAGCGGGTCGCAATTGGAACGAATTTCCCCGAGCCTTGCTATGTACTCATCCCTGTTAGCGCTCCAGAAATTCGCCAGTGACCAGAAGCAATATCTGTTAATACCGTTAAGGTATAAAATCAATGCTTCGAGTGCCCTTGCGGTGCGTCCGTTGCCGTCTGAGAAGGGATGGATTTCAGCAAGGTAGAAATGTGCGGTTATCGCCTTTACCAGAGGTTCTCGAGAAAGTAAATCTTTATACGGAGTATTGAGCCATTGGATAAATAATTTCATGGCCTGCTCGACTTCGGCCCTGTTGCGGCATATCCCTTCACGTCTTGGATATCCGAACGTGGCTTTATACTCTCCCCTGTAGTCACCGGGCGCATTCCCGACGTAGTCCAGATCAGCCGTGAATAGCTTGTGTATATGTCTGATTAAGCTTTCTGTGAATATGAAAGGCTTATTATCCGTTGTATGCAAATTGACTGTATCGATTATAAAGTCATAGACGTTTTTCGAGTTCTGGGCTTCGCGTTCTTTCCTGAGGAGCGTTTCGTTGACCGAGGCTTTGCGAAAAGATTCCTCGATTTCTTCGGTGCTGAGATGTATACCCTCGATAGCGAGCGTCGAGCCGATGGCCATATTCATCTCGCTTCTGATGATTTTGTCTGTTGAGCCGGGAAAAGAGGGGGTCTCTTTAATGAATTTATCGATGCTGTTGATTTCCGAGATAATATAGTTCAACTCCACAAACTTCTCAAAGTAATAGTCTTTATTCCCGTGTTGAAGTTTGTTCAATAAGTCGAATCCGATCAGTTTTTCGTGTGTTAGTGGCATTTCTTCTCCGCAATTAAAGATAAATGCTGCAAGATAAATTGTCAAATAAAATACGATAAAAAATGCGAGAAATATTAGGAAGAATAACTTAATCAATGATGATGGTTATGATAATACATAGCAAAATATGATTGCAAAAATGCGAATATAAATACAATAGATTGTGTAAATCCATTTTTTACTCTCCATGCCCATACTCCATCATTTCCGCAGCAGCGAGGGCGGCGTCTTCGCCGAGGAGGCGTTTCAGGATGTGGAGGGTCATGTCTATCCCGGCCGAGATCCCGGCGGATGTGATTATGCCGCCTTCGTCTACGTAGCGCGCGCCTTCGACGACCTCGACCCCGGGGAACATCCCGCGCATGCGGCCTATCGACATGAAGTGCGTCGTCGCGCGGCGTCCTTCGAGGAGCCCGGCCTTGCCGAGGAAGAACGCACCCGTGCAGACGGAGGCCGTGATCTTCGTTTCGCGCGAGCGCCTGCGTATGAAGTCGAGCACTGCCGGGTTGTCGTGCTCCGTCCTCTCGCCCGGCCCGCCGGGGACTATGAGCACGTCGAGGGGAGGGCACGAAGCGAAGTCGCAGTCGGGGATTACCTTCATCCCGCCCATCGCCGTCACGGGCTCTGCCGTCTCGGCGACGAGCAGAATCCGCACGGCGCAGGTGTCGGTTATGAACGGGGCTTCCGCGTGGCGGACGACGCTGAACACCTCGAAAGGACCGGCGAAGTCGAGCGCCTCGACGTTGTCGTAAATCAGGATTCCAGCGACGAATTTCGGGTCCATGTTCATGAGCGCGCCGTTGCTCCCGGGAGCGGTGAAATGATAACCAATGATCCGGCGGATTTCACTCCTTGCGGCCTCAAGCAGGGGGCGCGGTCGAGGGTCAAACGCCGCCGGATGGAGTCTCGGAGAATGTTTAGAAACTATTTTTATTGTTAGTTGACAATGAATAATGCCAAATAGTATGATTTCTTTTCATTAAATTACGAGTATGGAGGATATGTGAACAAAACGATCACTGCCGCTTTGTTTTTATTGTCGATTTTATTTTTAGGGCTGCCTGCCGCGAGCGAAGCGCAGCCGGTGTTGAATCCGGAAAACGGACATTATTATGAATGCGTTCCGTGCGGGAGGAATTGGACTCAGGCGAACCAATACGCCTACAGCCTGACATTCGACGACCTGCGCGGGCATCTCGCGACGATAACCACGCCCGAAGAGAATGCTTTTATCGCGGGGCTCGGCTGCGGCCTCTCCTGGCTGGGAGGTTTCCAGTCTCCGAGCGCCACTCAGCCCGACCAGGGTTGGCTATGGATAACCGGCGAGCCGTTCATATATACCGCATGGGCCCCGGGAGAGCCGAGCGGCGACTGTGTGGGGAATGATTGCAATAGCTGTCTCGAGTTCAGCGGTGAGCTGGGGGGATGGAACGATTTGCCGTGTCCGAATGTCAGGGAGTGCATAGTCGAATACGAGATGGAGGTCAGCGCGATTCCGACGCTGAGCGAGTGGGGGATGATCGCGGCGGCCGCGGGGTTCGCGCTCGTCGGGATGTTCTATGCGATGAGGAAGAGAAGGGCGTCGGCTTGATTTATATATAACAAGGTACACCCTCACCCCGGCCCTCTCCCCTAAAGGGAGAGGGTGAAATTAAGCAAATGGGGTTTAATTGCGATGGCGGGCATTTTGGGAATAGTCGGATTTATCGTTATGAACAGAAGGAAGGCGTCGGCTTGATGCGGACCACGTCCGCAGGAAACCGGGCATAGCCGGGACGGTGCAATTAGCATCTCCGAGCAATGTCATTTCAAGCATCGCCGTAATGATATAAGGTAACCCACCACCCGGACTGTTTTGGTTTCAGCTACTTCTGAGCGGTACCGGATGAGCTCTGGTGTAGTGGGGCGAGGGCGTCCGAATACTCGCTTGCTCGCATTCGTTCCCCTTAAGAAGGGGAGGGGAAAAAGGAAGGAGTGGGGTATGATTGCGGGGGAGAAGGGGCGGCGGCTTAATAAATCCTCCCTAACCTTCCTTTTTCTAAGGAGGGAATTAAAGATGTGCTGTTATCATTTTTCCCCCTGGAAAAAGGCCTGTCGGGGCGAAGTCTCAGCGTAGCCTGATAGCTCTGTAAAGCCTAAAGCCTCGCGTAGCCGGAGGAACAATTCCGAACGAGTGAATTGGACGCCTTCGCTTAAGACCTCGGCCTCCATCCAGTACCGTAATGAACTGGAACAAAGCGATACTGGGGGATTTAAGATCGTTTATTCCGGCTGCGCGTCGCCTGATTCCTCCGGAGCGGGCTCGGAGAATTCCTTCAATTCCTGTTGCAGCCGCCGCTCCTCGACGCGGGGGTTGAGCTCCGTGCTGTAATAGAGCGCCGACAGCACCGTCCGCCCGCTCTTGCCTTCGAGCGTGAGGAATATTTCCGTCCCCGGCTCGCGCCACGCCGCCTGGAGAAGGAGCGCGCCTTCCGAGACGGCCTTGCCGTATCCCTCGGGCCCCGTCTGCGACGCCTCGTCCTTCCAGTAGGCGTCTTCCAGTGCGGGCGCGCCGTACTCTTCCGTGAGCATCGCTTTCACCGTCTCGTAATTCTTCACGTACCGCGCCGGATCGTCGTACTGCGCCGTGACGGCGTATCCGCCGAGGACGAGCTTGTCGTCCGTGAACATGTATCCGATCTCGGCGTCGAGCTCGCCGAACTTGCCGTTATACGTCAGGGCGAAGTCGTACGGAGGGACCGGCCCCTCGCCCGTGGGGACGGAGTTTTCCGTGAGCTTCACCTGCGCGGGCGACATGCCCCAGCGCGTTTTTCCGAAGTCGTGGGTCCTGGTCTGAGCCGTGGAATCGTGCTGTATGGCGAGGAGAGGGAGGACGATCGCCGTCAAAAGCAGGAGCGGCTTGAGGGCAGTGATGTTTATATGCATGACACTGGAAGTATACACGGCGGGTTCCAGCCGGGGTGGCAAATTCAAGGGCGCAAACCCTCCCGGCCGCCGGCCTCTCAGGCCCGCGATAAAATGAGTCCGGATTTCTTTTCCACCGCCCGGCTCCCTAACCGACGGGGACTTTACGCGGCGGCTTTCTTTCTTCTTCGAGCCGCCAGGTACCCCGCTGCACCGAGGATCACCGCGGCCGCCATGAGTCCCCATTCGGAGAGCGCCGGGATGGAGCTCGTCTCGCCGCCGCCCACGCACTGGCCCGAGATCTCGCTGCACAGGGCGTTGTCCATGATGATTCCGCCCGTGTCCGTGCACGACGCCGGTCCATCGGTGATGTCGAAGCATGAGCCCTCCTGCTGGCAGCATGAGATCGGTATCGGCATCACGCCCGCAAGCCCGTCGTCGGGCAGCGTCAGAATCGCGAATCCGAAGGAAAGGATGGCAATCGATAAGGAAACCCGAATTCTACTCATATTCACACCCCCTTTCAGGAATTAACCAATTATAAAACAAGCCGGCGAAGTATTTCAAGGACCCGCGTGATAAACCACCTGAAGTGTGACAGGCGGCAATGGCGAAGCGCTGCCGCTTAGATTGTTTACTGCCGGGGGCTTCAGTGGCTGAAGGGGACGTTTCGAGCTAGCTAATAGTGGTGCAAGTGTTTTCTACTTTTCCTTGATGAAAAGTAGCACACACGTAGTGTGGTTTTCTGCGTAGCTCGTTCGGACGCTACGGGCACCGGAAGCGCGGCAGGTGGTAACAGCAAGGCGCTGCTACTTCGATTTCCTGCATGCGAGGCGTGCAAAATCATCGTTCCTTCGCTAAATCCTCCAAATACTATACCCCCACCCTGACCCTCCCCCTGGGAGGGGGAGGGAAGAGTAAGGTAGGTCGGATTTTTAACGCTCATCCACTCGATGTCTTCGGCGGGGCAAGGCTGGTGATTAATTGGAACAGACGACCGGGCGTTGCTATGAATTTCCAGGTCGGCTACGTCGAATTCCGGCACGCGTGGCGTGGACACGTAGTGTCTTTTTCGGCATAGCGCCGAAGTTGCTAAAATCACCTGAAGCGCGGCTGGTGTCAAAGGCAGAGCGCTGCCACTTCGATATCCTGCGGGCGTGGCCCGCCGGCCCGGAGGGGTATTGCTGCGCTGTTTACACAGCTTGCAATATGATGATTATCGTAAGGAAGTGCGAGATTCCATAGCGGGCCTGGAGCGATTGTCTTCCAGTATATTAAAACACACATTGTGTGTGTTATATTTATGGTGTAAGCCATGATCAGGGCTTGCGGATTAAAGACGAGCGTTGCCGGAGACGAACATGGTGCCCAGGAAAAGTGATTTGGCGAAAGAGGTCGAGAGCGAGATTCTTGACGCGCTCGGTGCGCTCCGCGAGCCCTTCGGCCCGAGGGAGCTCATAAACAAGCTCACGACCGAAAAGAAGCTCAACGACACGCTTATCCGCGAGGCGATCTGGCAGCTTATAGACCTTAAGCGCATCAGGCTCACCGACGACATGAAGCTCGAAGTGGCCGCCTGAGCCGCCCCGTTCATACCCCGGAACCTGCATAATGCCCTACCCGGACAGACTCGACGTATTCCACCCGAACGACCGCCGGCCCGACCAGCGCGCGCCCGAAGAGAGGGACAGGGACCGCATCCTCTACACGTCCGCCTTCCGCCGCCTCGCGGGGGTGACGCAGGTCGTGGGCTCCGAGGAAGGGCACATATTCCACAACCGTTTGACGCATAGCCTTAAGGTCGCGCAGATAGGGCGGCGGCTGGCGGAGAAGATGCTCCGCGAGCAGCCGGGCGAGGCCGCCGGGCTCGGGGGGATCAGCCCCGAGGTGGTCGAGGCGGCGTCGCTCGCGCACGACCTCGGGCACCCTCCCTTCGGGCACATCGCCGAGAGGGAGCTCGACCGTCTCGTCGTCGATTTCGGCGAGGTCTGGGACGGGTTCGAGGGCAACGCGCAGTCGTACCGCATCGTGACGAAGCTCTCGATACGCCATCCGAACATGCCGGGATTGAACCTTACCCGCGCGACGCTGAACGCCATCCTGAAATACCCGTGGCTTCGCGGGACGAGGGGGCGGCAGCGGAGGAAGTGGGGCGCGTACCGCACCGAGGCGGACGAGTTCGAGTGGACGCGGAAGCCGTTTAAGAACGACCAGCGGAAGACCGTCGAGGCCGAGCTCATGGACTGGGCCGACGACATCACGTACGCCGTCCACGACCTCGAGGATTTCTACCGCGCCGGGCTGATACCGCTCGACAGGCTGCGGAAGGACACGGAGCAGTTCGTGACGAAGTGGGAAAACGCGGGCAGGCTCGACGCCGCCGTAGGCGAGCTCGCGTCGAGCAGCAACGAGGTAGCGCGGTTCCTTCGCGGGACGTTCCAGAGATGGCGCGGGGAGGACAGGCGGCAGACGACGCAGGCGCGGGACGACATCGTCCGCGCGTTCGTGAGCCTGATCGGGTTTATCCCGATCGACGAGCCCTACGAGGGCACGCGCCGCCAGCGCGCGAACCTGAAGAGCTTCGCGTCGTCGCTCATCGGGCGCTACGTTTACGCGATTTCGCTGAACGTCCCCGGAAAGAAAGCCGAGCGCCGCGTTACGATAAAGGAGCGCGCCGAGCTCGAGGTCGAGATGCTGAAGGAGCTCACCTGGCATTACGTCATCGACAGTCATTCGCTCGCCCAGCAGCAGCACGGGCAGAGGAAGATCGTCTCCGAGCTGTTCGAGATTTTCCTCGGCGCGGCGCGGAACGGGAGGTACAGGATTTTCCCAGTGAACACGTCCGAGCGGCTCGCCGGGCTGGACGAGGTTTGGCGCGGGAGCGCGGACGGAAAGAACGAGCAGATAGTCCGCATCGTAGTCGACCTTATCGCGGGGATGACGGAGAAGCAGATCGTGAAGATGTATCACCGGCTGACGGGGACGTCGTTCGGGTCGGTGCTGGATACGATACTGGTGTAGATTCCTACTTTTATCTGATTACAGATGGAAAAGTCGCATTATTTTAAATCCCCCTAAATCCCCCTTTTACTAAGGGGGACTTTAACAATATGCAGTGTCCTGTGCAATATCCTACAGTCGGGACTGTTCATAATACTGCTCTTTTGTCGTCGGCGCGACTACAGCCTCTGCGTAACCATCGGTCATTACACGATATGCCTCCTCGCTCTCATGCGGCACGCATATTGCCCATATACATGCATCTTTCATCCGAAACTTCGAGGAGGATTACCGAAATGAGATACGCAGCAAGAATTCCGCTTTTGGTGTTCGTCGCGGCGCTGTGCGCCTTCGCCGTGGCGTGCGACGACGTAGAGGATGTATTCGACGACGGGCCGTCCGACGAGCCGAACTTTACCGCCGAGGGCGTAGGCGAGAACCAGGTCACCGAGCTCTTCATCGAGATACTGGCCACGCGCGACGGCCGCAGCGTGAGCGGCGAGGGCACTGCCGTTATCGGCGGCGAGGAATACGACATAGAAGTCGTCGGCGCGTCGCTCCCGACGGACTTCGACGGCGAGGCGCCGATACCGCAGACGGATGACCAATCACCGTTCGATTACGTGTGCACGCCGAGGTTTGCACACCTGGACGTCGTGATCAACCCGGGCGGGTTCGAGACGACGATGCGGCTCAATGAGTGCGAGGACGATAATTCCGACACGTTCGTCGAGGACGGGGTCGTCTACAACCCGTGTAACGACGACGAGCCGGTGGTGGACGTGGAAGCGTTCAACGGCGTTTGTCTCAGCGACCCCGACAGGGGCGTCGATTTCGGAAGGGATTCGATGGTTATAGACGAGTTCGACGGGAAGTGCACGGCAGACGCGCCGTGCGTCGTGCCGAGGGACGTTCTTATTTTCGTGCCGTCGTTTAACGGGCACATCGACGGGGACGATATTATCGACGACATAATCGACGAATTCTAGGCGGGGAGCCCCTGCGGGCAATCGACGTAGCGGGGCGGAGATTGTCCCGGCTTTCGTGCGAGCGGTGGATATAGCCGGGTCGCCGCTTCGTGGGGAAGCGCACAACGTGTGTTTCACGATCGTAGTTAGTTCGGATGCTACGGGCACCGGAAGCGCGGCAGGTGGTAACAGCAAGGCGCTGCTGCTTCGATTTCCTGCGCACGTGGTGCGCCGGGCCGGGGACACGTAGTGTCGTTTTCGGCATAGCGCAGGAGGTGCCGAGGCCACCTGAAGCGCGTCGGATGGTAATAGCAAGACTGCCGCTACTTCGGAATCCTGCACGCGAGGCGTGCAAAATCATCGTTCCTTCGCTAAATCCTCCAAATACTATACCCCCACCCTGACCCTCCCCCTGGGAGGGGGAGGGAAGAGTAAGGTGGGTCGGATTTTTAACGCTCATCCACTCGATGTCTTCGGCGGGGCAGGGCTGGTGATTAAATAGAACGGACGACCGAACGGTGCTATGAATTTCCAAGTCGGCTACGTCGGATTCCTGCACGCGAGGCGTGTCTACTCGTCCATCATCTCGCCTTCGCCGTCTTTGTTGGGGAATGTTTTGAACTTGGGGAGGCCGTCTTTCACGCGCAGCACAGATTCGCCGTAGCTGACGTGCATGACGGGCTTGAATTCGAGCCCCCGGAGCACGGCAGGATAGATGTCGATGAATCCCTTTCCGGGATGCTCGGAGTAAACGTGGCCGCCGCACGCCTTGCACGATTTCCTGAAGCTGTCGGGCGTTTTGTTGTATGTGAGCACGTTGTCCTCGCCCTTCGTGACCGTGAGCGCGCCGGGCCTCCAGAGTGAAAATGCGCTGACCGGCGCGGCCGACCAGTGCCGGCATGAATCGCAGTGGCAGTATCCCATGAGGAACGGGCCGCCCTCGGCTTTTATCTCGACCGCCCCGCAGAAGCAGGCCCCCGTGTAAGTTCCGTTTTCGCTCATCCGATTATCTCCTGGTGTTTTGAATTGTGCTTTATATATATGATGCCAGACGATACGCTTAGTTACACATAAGGATTCGGGTGGGGTCTCGAATGCTCGCAAGCCCTTACCTCTTCGGTTTGTTCTCGTCCGGCATGCCGTCGAATTTCGGCAGCCCGTCGTCGATCTTCAGTACCGATTCGGCGTAGAAAATGTGGATCTCGGGCTTGAACGGGAGGCGGCGGATAACCGCGGGTCGGATGTCGATGAGACCCGATCGAGGGGTGCTCCATGTAGAGGTGGCCGCCGCACGCCTTGCACGATTTGCGGAAGTGTCCGCGGTCTTGTTGTATGTGCGGATATTGCGGACGCCCATCGTGACGTGTACTTCGCCCGTGTTCCACAGCGCGAACGCGTTTACGGGCGCGGCCGACCAGCGCCTGCACGAATCGCAGTGGCAGTAGCCCATCAGGATAGGCTCGCCCTCGGCTTTTATCTCGACCGCCCCGCAGAAGCAGGCCCCGGTATAAACGATCTTTTGGCTCACGATTCGTCTCGTTCGATGAGCGTCGGCGGAGCGGCGGCTTCACACATTCGCTCGGCCCGGCGGCATTGTCGTCTGGCGGCTATAGTAAACAGGACTAGGAAAATTTCGTGACAAGAGCAAGTGGCAGGCGGACCACGTCCGCAGGCAATCGGCGTAGCTTAGCCTGAGCGATTAGAACGGTCCGTGCGTACGTCCGGTTAGCCCGGCCGCCGCTTCGTCGGGAAAGATACTACACCGGGCGCTGCCCGTCTGCACGGTGAAATATGCAATCGCAGAGGGATGTGAAACGTCTCGCGGTGCTCTGAATATAAACCGCTTGCTTTCGTTCCGCTGCATAATACAATTGTTTATCGAAATATATCGAAATATTGAGGAGGTATTGTCGTGAGACAATCATACATTACAGCGGCGGTAGTTTGTTTTGCGTTGTCGGGGGCGATGGCTCCGGCGGCGCTCGGGCAGTCGGCGGGTGATCCGGTGGGCCCGCTTTCGGACCTCGTCGGCGCGAGGGCCGGGCAGCAGGCCGAAGCCGAGGTGAAGGCCAAGGGGTACACGTGGGTGAGAACGGAGAAGGGCAAGGAAAGCTCTTACAGCTACTGGACCGAGAAGGGTTCGGACAACTGCGTTTCGATTCGCACGGCGGACGGGCTTTACGAGGCGATAGCTTACGCGCCCAAGCCCGACTGCGAGGGCAATACGGAGAAGGAGCCCGGAAGGACGACGGTGTCGCAGAGCAAGTGCAGGCTCTACGACGAGAAGAGCGACAATTACAAGTATGAAGGGGACTGCGAGATGATCCACATTCGGTCGGGCAACGTTTACGACGTGACGCTCGGGAACGGCGACGCTTATCACTTCCTCGGGCATGGCAGCAAGTACAGGCTTTCGACCCCGAAGGGAGCGTCCGACAATAAGGTCACGAAGCTCGAAAAAAACGGGAGCACCGTGTTCGACTGGCAGGATTGGAAGCTCACGGTCTCGGAGCAATGACGCGATGCTGTCGTAACCGAAATTCAGTGCGGGCGCCGGGCTCGCCGGGGCACGGTTCCCGCCTCGCCTGAATTACGCACGAGGGCGCGGTTCTTCACCGCGTTCGTGCATATTCCCGAAAGAGCGCTTCTTCGCGGGCTTCGCATGCCCGCAAAACCGTGGCGTTGACCGCAGACGGAAGGCAACCTATACTTGGGGTCAGGGGAGTATGGGGCCCCGACACACCGCGCGACTCCTCCTCCGCCGAATACGGAGAGGAGAGCACGCCGCGGTGAGCGCTTCGGGAGCGGGGCGGTCCGGAGTGCGGCACTCGAATACCGGCAAGAGTAGTTTCCAGGCAGTCGGCCTATCACATCTCAAGAGGAGCAAATATATGGTTCCGGTAGTAGATTCCACGAAGTTAAAGAGAGCGGAAGTCTGGGGGGAGGGCGATTCCGCCGTCCACTGGGCGGGGGCGTTCGCCGTTTACGGCGGGCACGGCACGACGCAGTCGTCCACCATAGTGTACGAGATCGAGCCGGGGCACAGGCTCGGATGGCACACGGACGCAACCGAGGAGACGCAGTACATCATAGCGGGGAAGGGGAAGCTCTTCCTCGAGGACGGCACGACGCACGACGTCGGCCCGGGGAGCGTGTTCGTTCTGCCGACGGGGCTTAAGCACGACCTCGCGAACGCGGGCACGGAGACTCTCCGGGCGGTGGCATTCTTCGCGGCGGCGATGTTCACACAGACCTTCGACGACGTGATGATGCCGCCGAAGTCGCATGTGCTGGGGACGCCGAATAGGGAGGGGTAGGAGAGGGGGCGCGGATTTAAAAACAGGCAGGGTTTTGAAAAGCCCCGGGTTTGGTGAGCTTGAAAGGGGAATGCCCGAACTACGTGTAGAAATAGTAAGAAAGGTAGAGATATAGCTCAGTTAAGCTGTGACTCGGATTTCATTTCTTCTTCAGACATTTTGCCTGGACGTATATCGAGCCAATCAAGTATAGCCAGATTTCGAATGGTGTTAGTGACGTCTTCTTTGTCCAGAGGAACCCTACGACGTTTCTTCCATTCCATAACTTCATTTAATATTTCGTCTTCTGAGGGCTTTTGAGATTTTTTTTCTTTAAGCTCTAGATATGCGAAATGAACAGTCGCAGCTATTTCCGCCTGTGTTGTATTTTGTATTCTACTGAACAGATCGGCAAGTTTATTTATGGTTTCTTGTTTCGACTCGATTTCTTTTCTATAATTTTGGATTTTTCGTGCGTCTGGATATGTGTCACCTACTTTAACAATGAACATGGAGCCTTTCTTATCTTCTTTCACCAGGCCATTATTAACCAGTTTCGTCAGTTTAGATTTCAGGTTCGGTGCAAAAGGTCCGAAACTGCCTCTTTTGAAGTCTAACCCTGTATTCAATCCACTGGTTGTGGCGAAGTAAGCAAGCTTATTCAGCATGGTTCTACCTATCGGCCAGCGATATCTGTTGTTTTCAATTCTGTTGAGAACTTCAATAATTGAAATGAATCCGGATTCAATCCGGTTCTTAGGCGTATTTTTTTGTTCAATTAGTTGTGAATCACTCGGCTGCTCAAGAAATTCAGGCTCTAATTGTCCTTTTGGGGTTCCATGTGGCGCATACAATTGAACCGGTATCTCCAATTTTTTGAGGTGGCGATATAGTGTAGGACCAACAATTTCCCAGTTCAATTCACCTAAGCCACAGCCGAGAGGAGGAACGGCTAATGAAACGATACCCCAATTCTTGTAGTGCTTTTCAAGATAATTTAAACCCTCTTCAATGTCTGAGAGCTTAGAAACTGAACGCCAATGATCTTTTGTCGGGAATAATAGAATCCATGGTTTGATCAGCCTCTTAAATATGTAAGGTTTCCCGAGTTTGACCTTTCCCAATTTGCATTGTTCCACATAGTCCTGATACATATCGGGGAATCTTTTCTTAAATTCCAGAGCAAGACCTTTTCCCATAACCCCGACACAGTTCACAGTATTGACAAGGGTTTGGGCATCTGATTTGAAAATATCGCCAACCAAGATTTGGGGTTTAATAGTCATGTTTGTTGGTTATCGAAAAAACATGTCACTGTTAATACATACATTATCACAAATATTATGACCGTCTAATAGTTCTATTATTCTTTCATAGCTTTCTATACAAGACACACAAATTCCTGATATTAAACTCGGAGGTACGCAATTTGGAACTAAAACTTCTGCACATACAGATGATTTTCGTCGAAGATACGTAGGATAGTGATCGTGATTCCAATCACGTAGAAAGATAAGAGAACTATCGAGTTTCCACAACTCTTTTGTCGAATAAAAGTTCCGCCAATCAGAAGATGCGTTCATATCCGTAACCATTACTCCTGTTGTGTTCATAATTTTAGGAGCAACTCGAAGCACGCATAGATCCTTATGC
The DNA here is from genome assembly GCA_035325995.1 of Thermodesulfobacteriota bacterium. Lineage (NCBI taxonomy): Bacteria > Pseudomonadati > Thermodesulfobacteriota > Thermodesulfobacteriota bacterium. The sequence continues at coordinate 30,158 of DAOKYU010000013.1, forward strand.
CAACTTTTCCGTTTATACATCATAGCATTTCTAGGGTTGAAATATAAATTGGCGTGGTCATGGAGGTGCGTACCATTTGGTAATGTTATATTGTCTCTAATTTCTTGAACTTTAGGGTCATCTATTTGCTGCGGTCTAATTCTCTGAGCACGGATTCTATTGTGACTTAATATCCCCTTTTCCAGGATCGATGGGATATTATCAATATTGGTAATAAAATGTAGGTACTCTATTTCTGAAAATTCCATTTATAGTAAAATACCATTTAATAATGGATATGTAATATTTCTAAGCAGCTCAAATTAAAGAATTTCTATAAATAAACTCTGCCTCTTATGTCGGGAATCAAGCGGGCCCCACGGCTGTCCGTCCTTTTCGTAGTACCAGATTTGCTCGTTCAGGATATTCATATTCCCTCCCTCACCTCCCCATTGCCGCGCCGAGGACCCCGGCGAGGAATATTAGCGCCGCTGCCGTGAAGAAGTAGAAGATCGGCGAGAGGATGTGGTAGTCGAAGTGCTCGACCTCGGTGCGGGAGAGCCTGTCCCACGGGGCGACGCCGTGCCGTTTGAGGGCCCTGTAGCCGAGCGCCTGCATTACGAGCCCCACGACCGGGAGCGCCATGCCCATGCCCATCGCCCAAACGCGGAGGCTCCGGCGGAGGGACTGCGCGATGCCGGGCTTTTGTCCTTCCGAATCCGCGATGTGAATCCCGAGAAGGTACTTGCCCGGCGTCGTGCCGTAGGCGGTTATGAGCGCGGCCTCGACGAAGGCCCATATCAACGTTAGTAGAATGACGGCGATAATCATCTGGCCGACGGTCATCGTCAGGATCCCTCGGATGCTCGAAAACGTGAGCATCGAGACGACGACGGCCACGAAGACGAACGTCATGTAGTCGAGGTGCCGCGCGAAGTACCGCGCCCACGGCTGCATCTGGCTCACGTAGACGAAGCCCGGGCCGGCGGGGACGGTAGGGTCGTCGTGAAGGGGCTCGCCCCTGGCGAAGCGCGCCTTGAACGGCTCTACCGTCGCAGCGGGGAGCCATTCTTCCATCGGGTGCGCCCAGACGAGCGTCTGCCCGGTGACTTCGCCCTCGGCTATGCGCCCTTCGATCTCGGATTCGGTGTAGGGGCCGCGCGGCCTGTTGCCGCTGTCGTAGTGCCAGATTTTTCCTTTCATCTTTACTCTGTAGCCCTCAGTACGAATTAATTGGATGCTTGTATGCCAACGACAAATCTCCATTCTTTAAGTGAGAAAGATAAGAATGAGTAGCTTCATCAGCGTGTTTAACAGATAAAGTAAGATAAGTGACCAGAATATTGCCAGAATCAACAACGAGAAAGAGAATTTGATTTTTTTATGGATTACAAGGAAATTTCCGGCTTTGTCCCAATTGGTAATTCCATTATTTTTCAACCGGTCGTATGCAATATAGTTAGTCACAAGACTCAGTATCGGTATGCCCAAGCCCTCACCGTTAAACCAAACACCGATGCTACGGTTCAAAGCGGATTTGTAGGAAAGGAGGGATTTGTCTTCATTCAGAACATAAGTTCCAAGCACGTACTTGCCCGGTGTAGTGCCAAACCTGCTCAAAAAGAATGGCTCGATAAAAACCCAAATGAATATTCCAACCATGCCAAATAGAGTATCTGTGACCCTGTTCGAAGAAATCAAGGTAAGGAAGTCGTAATCTATTATTGCCATAACGGTAAATAGAAAAATACCGACTATCCAGTAATCGGTGGTCCTTGCTATGAGCCTCACCCACGGGCGGGCGGCCGGGACTCCTTCCTCGAAATAGTGCCCGGCGGATGTGTCGCCAGGCGGTGTAGCCGTACCTGTGGATTTATCTTCCCCGCTACTATCGAGGGTGAGGTCTACCATTTTCCAGCTCCCAAAACTGTTTTCGAAATAGAGATGCTGCTTGGTATCGGCATGGGGGAATTTTATGGTTACCTTGCTGGACCGGCTGTCGATGCCGGATATTGTAAAGTTGCAGAATCCGCTCGATTCGCCGTACCCGACTTCTCTTGCGAATATTTCCATAAAGCGGGCGTCGATGCTTTTACTTTCGGATGAGGTAGCCTCGTCCTGGAACGGGTTGATGCCGTAGATGTAGAGCTGTCCGATTATGTGGGTGGCGAGCTTTACCGCGAGGCCGTTCCCGCTCTGCCGTTTTATAGCATTCTCGACGGCTTTCCTGCGCTGATTGCGAAGATATTCTTCCTTGTCGATATGCGACATGAATGCATCGACGTCGCCCCGGCAGGCTGCTTCGCGCATCTGTTCGAGCGCCGCCTCGGGCGAGCCGCCCCCGCACGACGAGAGGGCGAGGGACATGATTATTGCCAGCACCGCACCCGGGACTGTTCTATGTATAAGGTGTCTGTTATTCCTCATTCGCCGGTTGGTTCCCTGTCGCGTCATTTTAGAATCCGATCCTCCGTTTGCCCGTCGGGGCTTTGGGCGACATTATTTCCTTGAGCGTCCTGATTACGACCTCGATGTCCTCGGAGTTCCTGATACTGCGTTTGTCTATCTTCTCGACGAGGGCGGCGAGCTCTTTATACTGCGCGCCGAGCTGTCTTATCTGGACGAACGCGCGCATAATGGCAATGTTCACCTCGATCGCGCGCTTGCTTCGGAGCACGCTCGAGAGCATGGCGACGCCCTGTTCCGTGAAGGCGTAGGGGAGGTTCCTTCTGCCGCCCCAGCTTGAGATCACAGTTTGTGATATCAAGTTGTCATGCTCGTCCTTGCTTAACTGGAACATGAAGTCCTCGGGGAAGCGCTCGATGTTCCTTTTGACGGCCTGGTTGAGCGCGCCTGTCTCGACGCCGTAAAGCACGGCGAGGTCTGCGTCGAGCACGACACGCTGCCCGCGGAGGGTGTGGATGAGGGTGCGAACGTCGTCGAGAGTTTTTGGGGCGTGTTTCGTGTCTGTCATACACTTATCTCCAGGGCTTCTTGAGGTCTGCCTATCCTTTTCGCACGATTAAAAATCCTCTTCCTCGGATTTATTTTTGTATGATTCCATGAGCGCTTTGGATTTTCTGTCAATGTAGATAATTCCCATTCCCGCTTGGAAATTTTCTCCTTTAAGAGTGAGTCTTATATCTGTTCCAGGCGTTTGCCAGTCGGATTGAAGGGCTAGGTGGCCTACTGATACGGCGGTCCCATAGTTCTGGGGATCGTCCTTGTACAGATCGTTGCTCCAGACAGTATTGTCCTTGGAAGGAGAGCCGTATTTTCGCGTTAGGATTTCCTTAATCTTAAGATAGTCTTCCAGGTACTTATTGTCATTAACATAAGACTCTCGAAAATTATAGAAGGTGGATACGAGCTTATTATTTATGAAGTGGTAGCTGTAAAGAGTCTGTAAGTTAGCGACATTCCCGGAGTAGATTATTATCAAGTCGCATTGGCTAGCAGGCCCTTCGGCTATTGGACTTGTGTTCTCCGACGCCTTCACCTGCGCGGGTGTCATTCCCCATTTCGTCTTTCGGAAGTCGTAGCCGTCCTGGTCCTGCGCCTCGGCGGCACATGTAAGAATGCAAAGCAAAGCTATCGCTATAAATGTGTGTCCTTCCCGCATTGAATATCCCCCTGATGCAATAATTGAAATACAATACTATCTAAAGATTAAACTATTAACCTTATCAGGCAATGTCTCCGAATTTCTAAATTCCCCACACACTGGAAACGAGATGCTGAATCAAGTTCAGCATGACGAATTTTTGTTGCCGCATCCGGGCTCGCCTACACATCGTGTGCTTTTCAACGGAATAGCCAACCCTTGCTATTGTGGTCATCCGCGCCAGCCGCATTATGAGCTCCGCCTCGCTATGTCGGCATCCTCCGGGCGTGGCCCGCCTACACATTCTGGAAAACCCACCTTACGCGGCCGACGATGAGGTTCGGGTCCATGTCTCCCACCGAGACGGAGTAGTCCCCCACCATTTTGTTGTCGCTCTTGACGATCACCTCGTTCGGCTTGATCTCGAGGCGCTTTACGACGTAGCCCTCGTAGGGGAGGTGGAGGCAGTAGATGCCGTTGCTGACGACCTTTTTATCGTCGGGGTCGAAGCCGACGTAGGCCCCGTTGACTATCGTCGGGTACATGCTGTCGCCCTCGACGCGGAAGCCGTTCGTGTACTTCCGCACGATGCGCGAGGGGAGGGTTATCTTCTCTATAGGGTCGGCGTCGGGCGAGGCGAGCGGATTGCCGGCGCCGGCGAGCTCCCATATCTTCACCTCGACGAGCTGGTCGCCGCCGAAGACGGAACCCAGGTCGGGCATGAACATATCCCCGAGGCCGCGCCTGAGCCATCTCGGGCTTACGTTGTAGATCTTCTCTATTACTTTAAGGAACGGGTCCGGCGGGCGCGTCCGCCCGGATTCCCAGCTCAGGACCGTGTTGAGCGATTTTCCTATCCCCTTGCCGAAGTCCTCCTGGTTGAGGTCGAGCGCCTCTCTCAAGAGCTTTAGCCGCTTACCGATTTCATTGTTCTGATTCAATTTTACTCCCCCTATTCGCAGAACTGTGAAATTAACCTTGACAAATTCACAGAATTGTGATTTTATTATACGTAGTGAATATCACAATGTCTATATTAATACACAATATTGTGAATTGCAAGTATGAATCTGGGAATCTTCGGGGAACGGTAATTCGCGGGATTGGGAACCGGGGGCGCACCGCAATTCATTTCCTTCCCCCTGCTTGCGGGGACGAATGCGAGCGAGTGAGCATTCGAGTGCCGCTGGAAAGGGCGCATGAGATTATACAGTACCGCATTGCGGTTGAAGGAATTAAAACAGGTCAGGATGGGGGGCATGGTATGCGCAACGGACTATTGACAAGATGGAAGGCCAAAAGACTGAGGAAAAATCTGACCGATGCCGAATCGAAGTTGTGGAGGCATATACGTCTGAGACAGGTTGGGGGATTCAAGTTCAGGAGGCAGCATCCGGCAGGCCCGTATATCCTGGATTTCGCATGCGTGGAAAAGCTCATGGCTATAGAGGTGGATGGCGGTCAACACGGCGAGTATGTGGACTATGATTTCAGGCGAAGCGCATACCTTGAAACTCACGGCTACAAGGTCCTCAGATTTTGGAACAGTGACGTGCTTAAAAATATCGAGGCGGTGAAGGAAGTGATTTTCGACGCCCTGTGTGGGGACGGTTTACCCCCTCCTTACTCTCTCCTCCCCCTGGAAGGGGGAGGAGAGAGTAAGGAGGGAGGCTGGAGCAAGCATGAAGCGGGAAGTAATAAAACGGAATTCAATATAAGGAGGGGACGGAGCACATGGGACGTATAGAGCACATTACGACGCAGCAGATCATAGGAGAGTGGGGCAGCATAGAGAAGTTCGCGGCGTCGCACGGGGTGAGCCCGGCTTCGACGAAGATGGTGATTTACGTCGAGGGCGCGCGGAGCAGGCCGGTCGAGGACGCGCTCCGGAAGTACGGTTATTTGAACCTTCTCCGGTTCGAGAAGGAACTAAAAAGGAGAGGGGAGACTTTCTCGGACTACGTCTCGGGGGGCGGCCTTAACCCGGTCGAGCTTATCGAGACTCTAAGGATGAAGGAGGCTCACCCGAATGTCGTAACGGGGCTCAAGAAGGACGGGTATTGGGTGGTGCTTGAAAAAGAGGTCGGAAACAGCGCCGGCAAGAAGGCGGCGTAGCGGGTGATGGGCTGATGTAACGGGGGCCGGGGCCGGGTCGGTCAAAATTCACGGTGCGCGGAAGGCGCGCAGACGAGGAGGCAGTCATGAAATACGGATTTTTAAGGTACACGAGCTATTTGGTTCTGGTCTTCGGCTTTTTATACATGAGCTGGCACCTGGGGCGGTCGTTCGAAAGCGACGGCGGGACGGACGAAAGCGTGACTATAACGACCTGCAGGGACAGGGGGGATTCCATCGACTGCAGCTCGGTAGAGGTCGGGCTCGGGGATTTCATACACGTTTACGACAGGATGACGGACGAGCCCGACGGGGTCGTGCCCATAGCGGCGGACACGCAGCCGAGGCTCGAGTTCACGAAGAGGTAGGGGCAGTAGTAGATTTCTCCGGCCGGCCCGCGGTCCGGTTGCGCGACAGCCGCGGGGGAGACTCCGTAGAGAAAAGCGGAGGGCCGGGGCGCACTCCTTTGAAACTGTTCCGGAAGGATTGCCGTCGCGGGCTGCCGGGCCCGCGCGTGGTCTCCGGGCGAGGGAGGGGCGGGTATGGGGCGCATCACATGCGCAGGAAATTGACGTAGCAGTGGGGGAAATACGATCGGCGATTGTGCGAACGCGGGTATGGCGAAGAAGTCGCTATAGAGGAAGTTGCTATATCTGAAAAGAGGGCAGGTCACACCTGCCGGAAATCGGCGTAGCTAGGGGTTGAAATGTAGCCTGCGGTTGTGCGATCGGTGCGTGTAGCGGGGTGGTTGCCGGCGGGAAAGCGCACCACGTGCGCAGGAAATCGACGCAGCCGGGGCGGAGATATTTCCGGCTGCTGTGCGAATTGCGGGTGTAGCGGGGCGGCCGCAGGTAGGAAAGCGCACCAAGCGCTCAGGAGATCGGCGAGACCGCAGTGCCGCTGACGCAGGGTTGGAATTAAGGGAACCCCCACCTTAATCTGATTAGGTCTCGGCTGCTTTCGAGCTGTACTGTATGCGCACCGGTGCAGTTGACGAAGGGCGTCCGAATGCTCGCTCGATCGCATCCGTTCCCTCGGGGGAGAGGGTGAAAAGAGCAGGCAAGGAATGACCGGCGAGGTCCAGGGGGATAAAGGAAGCAGCGGGATGAAAAGGAATCGGTCGGAATCGGAGTTCGAGGGATTGGGGATACCAGGCGCATACGATCCGGTGATCGAGTTGATGCTCCTCGAATGGGAGGTCGAGACGCTGCGGCTCCCGGAGCCCGTTGAGCCTGGGACAGGCACGCAACACGCACCGGAAGCCAGCGTGGCAGGCGTGGGAAAGACGGCCGGTGATCGTATGAGCGGGGAGAGTGACAGGGCAGTTGCCGCTGCGATGTCGAACCGGGGTATGTGTCGTCTCCCACGTTTGTTCGAGATGACAACCGGGGAAAACCGGTGGGAGAAGGAAAGAAGGGTTGTCTGAATATCATGCGAGAAGGAGAAGGGCGGTCTGAAATGAGAAGGGATACGTGGGAAAGCTTGCTGACGAAGAAGGGTTACATGCGCGTGCCGAGGGCGCTTCGCCTGCGGCGCGCCGAGCTCGGGCTCACAAATAACGAATATACCATATTGCTGGACTATGTAGATTATTATACATACTGCGGGACGGAGAATCCGTACAGGCATCTCTCCGAGGTGAACGGCATGAGCGAGCGGTCGATACGCCGGGCGCTGGCCGCGCTCGAGCGTAAGGGGCTGCTCACCCGGCGGGTCCTCCGCCGCGAGAACGGGCGCATAAACGGCGTCGTTTTCAGCCTTGACGCGCTCGTCCGTAAGCTCACCGACCTCATGACGAAACCTTCACCCACACAGGGTGATGAAAGCGTCAGGGACGTGGGTGAAGAAAGCATCAGCCCAAATACATCAGAAGAGTTTAAATCATCAGAAGAGTATAAGAATACACGCCGGGGGCGTGTGTCTTATCCGGGAAAAGAGTGTCCGAATCCCGGTAACCACAGGTCGTTAAGGGAAGAGAACGCCGGGTGGGGAGAGGGGTCTGACCATGCCGTACGGGAGGCATGCGAAGGCGCGGACGGAACGGCCCGCCCCGGAGGTAAGGCGGGCCGCCGTCCCTCGCCGACCGGTGTGCGTCCCGGAGTTTCGAGACTATCGCGGCCCGGGCACGGCCCCGTCATCCGCAGGAAGGCCGCGGCGAGCGGCGGGGCGTATTCGCCGGCCAGGTGGTACGACACCGTCTTCTCGCACATGTACGAGACGGCCGCGGGCCAGCCCGTGCTGAGAGCTGCGCGCGAGTACAGGGCGGCGGTCGCGTATTTCGTGAGGCTGGCGGCGCTTAATCCCGGACTCGGGTCGGAGGGGCTTTTCGAGAGGGCGACGGCCGGGGCCGAGCTGATGATACGCTCGCAGATGGAGGGCGGGGTGTTCGGGTGGATGCACAAGCCGCCCGACATATGCGTTCTGTCCGGGCAGGCGCAGTCGGTGGATTATCACCTCAGGCTGAGGGAGTCGGAAGGCGGCGGGGGAGGGCGTGCGAACGGCGGCGCAGTCGGCTCCGCCGGAGCGGGGGACGCGGGGGAAAGTGCATTACGGCACATAGAACGAATCGAGGAGGCAAGCAATGAAAGAGAACAGTACGCGAGGGTTTTCGGCGAGCTCCGGGGTATCGAAGACGCGTCCCGACGGCGCGCGGCGTCGCACGGCGCCGGAGGCGGGCGCACGGCACTCCCCGGGCGAGAGGGAAAGGAAGATGATGAGGGAGGCGCTGGCGTTCCTGAAAAGCGCCGAGCCGGGTAAGGACCCCGAGGCTGTATTGAAAGCGCTCTTCGCCCTTTACGGCGAAATAGACCGGAACGCAGAGTATATCCGCCCGGGCGAGAGGGAGTTCTTCCCGGCGGACGCGTCGCAGCGGACGATAGAGAGGTTCCTCGAAGGCTTCAGGTACGTCTACCTCATCCTGAAGCGCGCCGAGGAGAGGGTGAGGCTTGCGAACACCTTCTCGGCGTTCCGGGAAAAATGCCGCGTCTATCTCGGAAAGTGCGGCTACTCGGAGACGTTCGCCGAATCGCTGCTCGCCGAGGGCGGAGTCTTCTACAGGCAGAGCTTTAACTACTGGCGGACGGCGTTCGGCGACGACGAGGAGGGGCTCGGCGTCATGTACGGCTACTTCCGCGCGTGCTTCGGCATAATCGGCAACGACGACTATTGCTGGGTCGAGCTCGGCGGCCGCGAGGTTACGTACGACTGGCGGCGGATGAAGTATTGCAGGGAGCGGCTCGACGAGGAGAACGCGGCCTCTGTGGAGACGCCCTACGTCCGCCCGTATGGGAGGAGTGGTCCGAGGATACGCGGGCCAGGCTCCGTGCGTTCAGGGAAAAGTACAGGGCCGAGGAGAAGCAGGAGGATAACTCGTCGAGGGCGGCGGCCGACGCGCTTCTCCAGGAGATACGGGCCCGGAACCGCGAGCGGGGGCTCTTCCGGGATGGGCGGTAGCAAGGCGTGGAAGCAGAAAGGCGCCCCTGAGGAAGATATTCAGGTGCGCGCGAAATTGTTGTGTAGTGATAACATCTGGTTATGGTGAAAACCTGATGCCTGAAATGAGGTGTATTTTAACGGCAATTCGAATGAAGCGGGCTGAAAAGGCGGTGATAAGGGAGTCCCGGGGAGGCCGGTCCGTGTACGGAGTTGATAATTTATAAGAAAATTAGGGGATAATTGTGCATTTTTCAGGTATAATATTAAAGCGGGGGTAGAAGATTTAGTGCCGCCATGAGGCACCGAAGTCGGGATATTATGGCAGCTAAGGCTAAAAAAATCAGAAAAGTAACGGACGCGAGGGACAGCGCTCCGAAGAAGACTGCGCCGCCGGGAGGCCGCGCGGAACAGCCGTCGGGGAAGGGCGGAAAGGCCCTTTATTATCACGAGCGGCTCGGCATCACTTTCAGAATAATCGGGCTTCTCTTCGAGGACGATCAGTACGAGATATACCACGCCTCGAACAAGAAGTACGACAGGAATATTATCCTTCACTTCCGCAGGACTAACGGTCCGCGGAAGTTTAACGTGAGGAAGGTGGACTTCGAGCGAGTGACGGCGGGGGCGCAGCCCAAGCCGCCGCGCGAGGTCAACCTGCCCTGGGATAACAAGTCCGACAGGCTGAAGGGCCACTGACGGGCCCGGGGGAGACCGGCACCGGGCCGAGCGCCCGGCGACCCCGACCAGTCCGTAACAACCATTAAAGTTTCCAAAGGAGTGAAACCGCGGGATACGTGCACGTATCCCTGACGGGAGAGCTGTATTCGCGCCAGCGCGGTTTTCGTGCGGCTGGAATGCGGAGGGGAATGGTTCCGCCGAACGGGTGCGGACTCCGGTGTGGAGCATGCGGCGGGCTGTAACGCTAAAAGCGGCGGCCGCGCACACACGTTATGTGGATTTCGGCGTAGCCGGTGAGGAGATTATTGCACCGGAAGCGCGAAGCGGTCACTGCTATACGCCGCTGCTTCGATTTCCGGCGCGCGGCACACACGTATGTGTGTTTTTAGATGTAGCGGATTCGGCGATATGTTGCACCGTTCGCGCGGCCGGTGGTAATTGCATGGGGGCTGCAATGTCGTATTCCGGCGGGCGTGGCCCGCACACGTAGTGTGTTTCTAGATGTAGCACATTCGGCGGTATGCCGCACCGTTCACGCAGCCGGTGGTAATTGCAGGTCGTATTCCGGCGGGCGTCGCCCGCAAAAATTTCTTTGGAGGCTTTGATGGAAACTGATTTCGATTATTTACGCTGCCCGATGTGCGGCGGCGAGCTGATTTATTCGGAGGGGACGCACGACCTTTGCTGCAGGCGGAACAGTCCGGAGGCGGGAGAGGCTGCGGCCGGGGCGGAGGAGCAGGAGCAGGCTTATGCGGCGCCGGGCGATCACGACGCGCCCACGCTCTGCGAGGAGCGGGAGGCGTACGGGGCGTCCCCGGGGAGCGGCGGCTCCGGCGGATCGATGCACCAGGGGTTTCACGCGGGAGCGCCCGCCCATGGAGGACGCACCGGCCTCGGCGGCGCGAGGCTCCGGAAGGCGCGGCAGTCGGTCCCGGCCGACAGGCCGCACGTGAGCCGAAAGGGGTTCAGGCGGAGCGCCGGGCTCGTGGCGCGTGAGGGGGGAGCCCCGTCCGGGGACGGCTGCCTCTTCGCGCTGTCGTTTACGGGGAGCGGCGGCCACGGGACGCTGTGGAGCGTGCGCACCGATCACCACAACACGAATTACTTCGCGCTCATGCGTCTTTTCCAGAGGATAGAGAAGAGGGTCGAAAACGGCGAGCAGCTCGCGCCCAACATCCCGAACACCGCGCGGAAGGTCGAGCGGAGCCCGGTGCTCAAGCTCGCGTTCAAGTACGGGCTCGAAGAGGAGGACATCTATTCGATCCGGCACAGTACGGAGTCCGTCGAACGCCTCGCGCATTTCTACAATCTTACGGAGGGGGAGATTAGGGTCATCAAGCGTGCGAAGCTGGAGGAATGAGGGGGCGAAGGGGGCGTCCGGCGGCGCGGCGGTTACGGCGCGGTCAGGTTTTGTGTAAACCCTGTTTTGTCACCGCCTCCTATGACCGATTGCTTGCGGAAGTGAATTCCCAATCCGGCTTCGATGAAAACCTGCGCCGCGACAAGTTAAGACATTTGGGAATGACAGAATGTTCGGAGACTAAAGGCATCTGAAGCGCGGATGGTGATAATAGCTACCTCGCTACTTCGGTATCCAGCGGACACGCTCCGCCAGTTGCTGAAGGGGAAGTTCTGAGCTAACAGGTAAGAGCGGTGCAAGTGTTTTCTACTTTTCCTTGATGAAAAGTAGCACACACGAAGTGTGATTTACGACGAAGTACCTTCATGGATTTTTGCAACTGAAGTGCGAAAGGTGGTAATAGAAATGCGCTGCTACTTCGATTGCCAGCGGCAGCGAGCCGCCGGGCCGGACACATAGTGTCTTTTTCGACGTAGCAACGAAGTTGCTAAAGTCACTTGAAGCGCGTCAGGTGGTAATAGCAAGACTGCTGCTACTTCGGAATCCTGCACGCGAGGCGTGCAAAATCATCGTTCCTTCGCTAAATCCTCCAAATACTATACCCCCACCCTGACCCTCCCCCTGGGAGGGGGAGGGAAGAGTAAGGTAGGTCGGATTTTTAACGCTCATCCACTCGATGTCTTCGGCGTGGCAAGGCTGGTGATTGAACAATATGGACGACCGAACGGTGCTATGAATTTCCAAGTCGGCTACGTCGAATTCCGGCACGCGTGCACACGTACGTGTGTTTCTCGACATGGCAACGAAGTTGCTAAAGTCACTTAAAGCGCGTCAGGTGGTAATAACCATGCCTTGCTATTTCGATATCCTGCGGGCGTGGCCCGCCGGCCCGGAGGGGTATTGCTGCGCTGCTTACGCGGCTTGCAATATTAAGGGATTTTCGACGTAGCACTGAAGTTGCTGAAACCACCAGAAGTACGGCTGGTGATATTGGCAAGACGCCGCCACTTCGATTGTTTACTTCCGGGGGGCTCCAATGGCTGAAGGGGAAGTTCTGAGCTAGCTTGTAAGGGTGGTGCAAGTGTTTTCTACATTTTGACTGACCACACACGAATGTGTGTTTCTCAGCGTAGCGTGTCCTGAGACTATAACCACCTGAAGCGCGGCGGGTGGGAATCGCATGGGACCACTGTTTCGATTGTTTGCGGACGCGGTCCACTAGATTGACGCGGTCGCGCGGGGGCGCTTCGCTCGCAATGACGGGTTTAAGGTAACCCCCGCCTTGGTCCTCCCCCTGAAGGGGGAGGAGGGATTAAAAGACAGATTTCTCCCAGCGGTCGAAATGATAAAAAAAGCGCTTGACGGATTGCTGGTGGAAATGGATTCCCTACCCGCCTTCGCCTTTCAGGCTTTCAGGTTTCGCATGGCTATCAGGCTACGCTGAGGCTTCCGACTTCGCCTCGGACCCGCTTCCAACTTTGCTTCAGACTCCACTAAAGCTCCGACCGATAAAAAGGCTTCGTTGGACAAGTCGCCCCGACAAGTAAAGGCAAAGGCATTCGGGAATGGCATGTTTTCTCTGAAGCGCGGCAGGTGATATTGGCAACAACGCTGCTACTTCGATTGTCTGCGGACATAGTCAGTCATGTTATATGAGTCAGTGCGTGTAGCGGGTGGCGCGCTGGATCGCGGCGGCCGGCTCGCAGGAAAACTCACCCGAGTTCGTAGCCTTCATGGTGGAGAGGTCGAGCGACATTTTTTCGGTGTAGAGGACTTGCTTTCCTTCCTCTTCCCATTTGGCGGCGTCGGGGCAGGGGATGGACGATTTGGTTTTGCGGCTCGATTTGAGGACGCGCTTGTAGAGGAGCGTGTCGCCTTCGAGCACGGGATCGGCGTACCAGTCGAAGTAGACCAGGCTCTTCGCCGCGGCGTCTATTATAAGGAGGCGCTTGTGGTCGCGGCCGGGCCATTCGTCGATGAAGAGGAGGCCGCCGTGCATGCCGAGGAAGGCGTTCGCCCCGCCGAATTCGCCCGCGTTGATCTTGTACCACGTGTTGTGGGGCCTCAGACTGCACGGGTCGGCGAGGCTCGCCGGGTGTTTGAAAATGTAGATGTCCTGCCCGGCGAAGTCGGTCGAGTGGCGGGTGTTGACGACGTAATTTTTGTACTCGTGGGACTTCCATTCGCCGCATTGCCTGACGGACGGCGTGTCCGCACCCTTCATCATCGGAGGCGGCTCCGGCTCGTTCGCGAGGGAGCCGCGGGCCGCCGCGGACAGAACCGCGAGGACTGCGAGCATGAGATATGTCAGTGTTCTTCCCGGCACGGGATATATGATACCGGCGAAGTACGCGGGGGCAACACACACGTAGTGTGTATTTACGACATAGCAGGTATGTATCTTCGTAGCGGCTTTTGTGCGAGGGGTGATTATATAGTAAAGCCGACACTCCGGATTGTTGCATGCACACAGAGTGTGTTTCCCGAAGTAGCGGATTCGGATGTCATGGTATCCAAAGCGCGGCTGATAGTTATGGCAATACGCTGCTACTTCAATTGTCGGTGGCTATGAGCCGCCGGGCGTGGCCAGCCGTCCCGGGGATGTATTGTTTCGCCGCATGGCTAATGGCTATGTAGTTCGTATATATCGGGAGAGGTGATAGGCGGCGAGTTTTTTGTCCTCGCGGCAGATCGAAGAACGCTCGTTTCTTATGAATGCCGGGAGGCCCTTGGGATTTATGACCCACGTGCTGCCGGCATCGTGCCGCGCCGAGGATTCGACAAACCAGCCTGGGAATACGACCGCCGATCTTACCTTAAAATTCCTGCCGATAGATTCCGAAAGGAATTGTCTCAGCCAGTCGGCTCCGGCGCGCACCTGCTCGACCGGATTGGGGCGTAGTCTGACGCTGCCTGCCGTGATGCCGGAACCGTCGTATTTTATTGTGGGGTTACCCCGCGCAGGTTTGCTCAGCGTTTTCGTTTCGACGACGAACACGCCTCTTTCGGATATGATAACATGGTCGAGGTTGAAGCCGCCGCAGTCTATGTCATGAAAGACGGCACAGCCTTTTTCCCTGAGCGATTCGAGGTATTGACCGACGGCCTTTTCCCCGTCCATCCCCGCTTCAGCAGTTTTAGTTTCTTTCGAGTATGGAGCACTTTGTACGTGCAGTAGCCTATGGTGATGAGGCCAATAACCGTAAACGTCAGAGGATGTATCCGTTGTCTCGAGAAGTATTGAAGCCATTCGATTAATATTAAAAGGAGCAGGCAGCCGCCGCCGACTAGATAAAAATTCATGTCGAGGACGGCAAGCCCTTTTATGTAACGGCTGATTCATTCGCCGGGGTTGTGAAGGGGCTTGGCTTTGAGCGGCGAGCGGCGAGCGGTTCTGGGTTTCGACGGTTGCATGACGAGTGCTGATTGTGATTTTAATTAATTATATAGCGGGATTTTCGTATGTGGCCGGCAGGCCGTCCGAAACCGGGGGTATAATTTTAAATTAGCGGCTTATCGAGGCGAATGACGGATTGCCGGTTTCGCGGGGGGCGGGGGAATACGGAATCCGGGGAGGAGCGTTATGAAAAATCTGATGGTTGCATTTGCAATGACTTTGCTGGCAGGCGTTTTGATCCTGAGCGCCGGGTGCGACGGCGACAACATACTGGCGCAGGAGACGCCGGAGCCCGAGCCGACGAACGCGCCGGGGCCCGGCGGGCCCGAGGGTGTGACGACAGTAGTTTCGGGGACGGTGATGGCGCCGTCTCAGCAGGGCTGTAACGGCATCGGCGGGATAAATACGGGCGACACTGTTGATATAGTGATAACGTCGACAGGGGCGACGAGCGGTAATGCCAGCGTTACGGTGAACAGCGGCACGGGCGGGACGATAGAGTGCGAGACAAAGGGGTCGGAAGATAGCGTGGACGTACCGCCGATAACCAATATCGGCTGCACCGTGACATCCGTCGAGGGCGGGATTTCCGGCGTCAAGGTGAACGACAAGCTCGCCATAGGCATCAATTTCAACTTCTCTCCGCTGACGAAGGAGGTCGGGATTTTCGTCTTCAATAGCGCGTGCTCTGCCGCCGGGATCACGAGCCTGAACGCCGATTCCTGACACGGGGACGTCGCCGGATAGTGCGCCGGGCACGAAGATATCGGAAGGAACTCGATTCCCTGGGAAAGTGGATGTGTGAAGCGCGTCAATGCCGCGCGGTTACCAGTATCCGCCTATAACCTTTTCAACGCCTTTAGAAGGCTTGAACTTCAGCACCTTCTTGGCGGGTATGTCTATCGATGCGCCGGTCGCGGGATTGCGTCCCCGGCGGGCGTCCCGCTGTATGAGCTTGAAGATTCCAAGCCCCGACAGTGTCGCGCTGCCGTCTTTTCTCAGCCCTTCGATGAGACCCTGCACGAGTGAGTCGAGAATCCGGGCCGCCTTCGCCCGGCTTACGCCCGTGCTTTTTGCGATGTGAGCAATCAGGTCGCTTTTGGTCATAAGCTGCCCTCCTATTCTCCTATTGTACTATAATCCGGTAATTAAATCTCTAATATTTCACACGAGAGAAAGGCTTATTCTAGTGCTGCTATTGCAATGGACGGGGTATGTGGGGGTGAAAAACCTCTCAGGTTCATTCTCACGGGCCGGGGACACGTAGTGTCATTTTTCGACGTAGCAACGAAGTTGCCAAGACCACCTGAAGCGCGTCAGGTGGTAATAGCAAGACTGCTGCTACTTCGGAATCCTGCACGCGAGGCGTGCAAAATCATCGTTCCTTCGCTAAATCCTCCAAATACTATACCCCCACCCTGACCCTCCCCCTGGGAGGGGGAGGGAAGAGTAAGGCAGGTCGGATTTTTAACGCTCATCCACTCGATGTCTTCGGCGGGGCAAGGCTGGTGATTAAATGGAACAGACGACCGGGCGGTGGTATGAATTTCCAAGTCGGCTACGTCGAATTCCGGCACGCGAGCACACGTATGTGTGTTTCTCGGCATAGCAACGAAGTTGCTAAAGTCACTTAAAGCGCGTCCGAAGAAAATGACAATGAGCCTGCTACTTCGA
>DAOKYU010000014.1 GCA_035325995.1 Thermodesulfobacteriota bacterium
TGCTACGCCGTAAATCACACATGCGTGTGTGGTCAGGCAAAAGTAGAAAACACTTTCTCCATATCTACCGGCTACTACAGAACTTCCCCTTCAGCCACTGGAGACCTCCGGCAGTAAACAATCGAAGTGGCGGCGCTTTGCCATTGCCGCCAGCCGCGCTTTCGGACAGGCAACAATGTTCGCCGGTCTCCGGCAAGCCACCCCGCCGGAGACCGGCCCTTCCGTCACCCTTCCCCGTTCCCCACCGTAACCTTCTTCAGAAACGACAGCGTGTGCCTCGGAAAAGCCTTGTCACGGAGAATATCCTTGTGCGGCGTGTCGAGCACGACGGCCTTCCCGTCCCGGAAGCACCCGGCCACGCTCTCCGCGTCCGGGTCGTCCTCGCCGTTCACCACGAGCACGGGCCGCTTCACGCGCGCGAGGTCCGCCGGCGAATACTCGGGCACTATAACGCCCTCGATCCACGCCGCCAGCGCCTTCCTGTCCCCGCCCGATCTCTCGGCCCGGGCGCGCGCATTGCACATGCTCTTCGGGTTATCGGCGAGCATGTTCCTCGCCTTGGCCCTCCGCTCGGCCTTGTTCCACTGCCAGTACGTATCCCTCATCTGAAACCCGGCGAGGACGAGGCTTCGCGGCCCGCGAAACATAAGCGCCGTTTCGACGGCCACGCGCGCCCCCATCGAGTAACCCACGAGGTCGTAGCTTTCGAGCCCCAGGTGCCGCGCCAGCGCGTTCACGTCCCGCGCCATGGCGCGTCCGCTGTACGACAGCGGCTCGTGCGGCTTGTCGGATTCCCCGTGCCCGCGGGCGTCGAGCATAATCAGCCTCCGCCCGCACTTGTTCATGCGGTCGAATACCCCCGTTTCCACCCAGTCGAGCCTCGAGCTTCCGGTAAATCCATGGAGCATTATGAGAGGCTCTCCCTGTCCCGAATCCGTGTAGAAAAGCTCAATCCAGTCGAATGTTCTGAATTTTTCTCCCATACTGAATAGTCTACCCACGGCTTTTTCCACCGTCGGGCGCACCACGTGCGCTGGAAATCGAAGTAGCAGAGTGGTTGCCATCTCACCCGCCGCGGTTCATGTGGTTATGGCAACTTCAGCGCCACGCCGAAAATCCCTTGATATTGCAAGCCGTGTAAACGGCGCAGCAATACAGTCCCGGGCCGTCAAAATTCGCGTTAAGAAAATCGAGTGAATGAGCGTTAAAAATCCGATGTGGGGCTGTGGGCCGGTGGAGGATTTAGCGAAGGAACGATGATTTTTAGCAGAATTTTTCCCGGCCCGTGATTTTTGCTACTTTTCATCAAGGAAAAGTAGAGAACCCTTTCTCCATATCTACCAGCTACTACAGAACGTCCCCCGCAAGGCCGCCAACCCCGCAGCCTCTACCAGCTTTCGAAGTAGCAAGGCATTGCTATTATCACCAACCGCGCTTCAGATGGTTTTAGCAACTTCGGCGCTACGTCGAAAATCACATGTACGTGTGTGGTCAGTCAAAAGTAGGAAGCTTTTGCCTTTTCTGTTACCGTCCATGCAGAATGGCCGCATCCCTCCCCCAAACATGCATATTGCAGTAACCCCCGCGGCATTCTACACTTGTTGCATACTCAAACGTCTTCCAAACCCTTCACCCAAAAGGAGGTGTCCGTCATGCCGAAAAGATTGATGCTCGCAGTATTCACCATGCTTCTGCCGCTGGCCGTCGCGGGATGTGCGGCGAAAGCCGGGGGCGGCTCGCCTTCCGCCTGCGGAGGCCCCGGCGGCCCCGGATGCGCGGCGGGATACTTCTGCGACAAACCCGCCGGGACCTGCGGCGAGCCCGACACGCAAGGCACGTGCACCGAAATGAAACCGATGTGCACGCGTGACTGGCGGCCGGTTTGCGGGTGCGACGGCAGAACCTACGGCAACGACTGCACGAGGATAGCAGCCGGCGTCTCGAAGGACCACGACGGCGAATGCGCGGCGACGGACGTCGAGCCGGACGCGGAGAAGCGCGCATGCGGCGGGCCGGAGAACCTCCCATGCAAAGAAGGCGAGTTCTGCGACATGCCCGCCGGGACGTGCGGAGCGCCGGGCGAAACGGGCGTCTGCGAAGCCATAACCGAAATGTGCACCATGGAATGGAGGCCCGTCTGCGGATGCGACGGCAAGACCTATGGCAACGACTGCGGCAGGCGCGGCGCCGGGGTCTCGAAGGCCGCCGACGGCGAATGCGCCCCGGCACAATAAAGGGACCGGCTCAGATCATCGGGACCTTGAACATGTACGGCGTCATCCCGCGCGTGGCGTCGCGGAAGAACCTTATAATGTTCGTCTCGTACATGTAGAGGAAGCGGGCCAGTATCTCGAACCGCCTGGGAGTGAGCGGCGTCTTGCAGAGGATCGAGAGCTCGCCCTCCGCGACTTCACCGTAAAGCTCGGCCAGCGTCCCCTCCGGCGCACCCCTGTGGCTCAGGCGGAACTTGCACACTATCTCGTCGTTGAGGACTACCTGGATATCCTCTATCGTCAGAATAATATCTCCGAGCTGAATCTTTCTCTCGTTCATGGTCCTCGCATCCGGTTCCGCGCCCTGTCCTCGCCCCTTCATAAATTATATTGCATTCCTTGCGCAAGGTGCCTGTTTTTTTGACCATTTTATTTGTCATACTCCGCGATTCACGGCTTTCGGCCGCGCAACAGAGTTTCCCGCGGCGTTATGCGCGCCCGCGGCTAAGTGGTATAATTCCTACCTGTATTCGTAATCGCCGGACCGAAATCCCGGCCGACGGAGCTTCATGAGAAGGCCAAAACCCACGATACATCCCCTCCTGGCGGGGGCGTCCATAGTCATTATTCTCGCGGGTCTGCGCGAAATAGGCGCCGTTCTGAACATCTTTCTCGTGGCGCTTCTCCTGGCCGTAACCGTCTCGCCGCTCCTCAACTGGCTGCTGAGGCGCGGATGGCCCCGGTGGCTTTCTCTCACGATCACCATACTCGTCGTCATCATCATACTCGGCTTCGTCACGTCCCTTCTCGGCGTCGCCGTGAACAACATGGTCTCCAGGGCGGGCTTCTACCAGGACAAGGTGACGGAGCTCTACCGCGCCGGGCTCGACAGCCTCGCCGCCAGGGGTATCGAAATCACCGAAGTGCGCAAGCTCGAGGTCTTCAGCCCCAACAAGATCGTCACGTATACGACGAAATTTATCGAAAACGTGTTCTCGACGTTCGGCAACTTCTTCTTCGTCGTCCTTCTCATGGTGTTCATACTCATCGAGTTCGCCGACCTTACCCTGAAGGCCGACCGGGGGATGTTCGCGCCAAATTCGTGGCAGCGGAGGTCCGCCGACGTGACGAACGATCTCAAGAAATACGTCTCGATAAACGCCCTCACGGGCCTCATGGCGGCAGTCGCCGATTTTGTCCTCCTCCTCGTGATAGGCGTGGACTTCGCCATACTCTGGGGTTTCCTCGCGTTCCTCTTCAGCTTCATACCGAACATCGGGTTCATACTCTCCGTTATCCCCCCGGCCACGCTCGCGCTCATACAGTTCGGCTGGGTGCACTGCGTCGTAGTCGTCGTTCTCTACCTCCTGATCAACACTGTGGTGGACAACGTCGTGAAGCCCCGCTACCTCGGAAAGGAATTCAACATGTCGATACTCGTCGTCTTCCTTTCGCTGCTCTTCTGGGGATGGCTCCTCGGGGCGATAGGCGCGATCCTCGGCGTCCCGCTCACGATGATTGGCAAACGCTTGTGGGAGTTCATGAACAGCGACCTCGACGGAGGCGGCCATCATCAATCCATCGAGGCAGTCTCGAACAAGCCCGTCGCCGACCCCGCCGGAAGCAAGCAAACGTAGCGGCAGGCGCGACAGGCCGCCCTCTCTTTTGCAATTCCGGCACAACCGGGAATCCGGCGCACCACGTGCACAAATTCGACATATCCAAGGCAAGTACTACGCGAGCAGATGACTCAAACCCCCTCCTCCCCCTTCCATAAAGGGGCCTGTCGCGGCGTAGCCAGAGGCGAAGCCGGAAGGACTAAGGTGGGGGTTACATTTCTGTCATTCCTGAAACGATTCCGAGCGTGTGCAAGAACCGGACGCCCTAACCTTGAAGCGCAAACGTTTATCCGGTACCGCTCAAAACCTGCCTATACATCGGGAATCCAGCCTTTGCCTTTCATCTCCCCTTGGAAAAAGGCCTGTCGCGGCGTAGGCAGAGCCGAAGCCGGAGGGGTACGGGGGGATTTATCTTTTCCGAACGAGCGAGGAATCTACCACATGTCTGTCATTCCTGCGTAGGCAGGAACCCATTCAGTTAATCCTTGCCTTTATCTTTTCCACCTTAGGGAGAAGGGAGAGGACTGAAGGGATTTAATCTTTATAATTTGTCATTCCCAACGGTTCCTGAGTGCGTGCAAGAACCGGACGCCCCAACCTTGAAGCGCAAACGTTTATCCGGTACCGCTCAAAACCCGCCTATACATCGGGAATCCATTTCCACAAGCAAATCCATAAGAATCCTTTTCCTTTTATAATTAGCACTATATGTTACTATATAAATATAGTATACCGACTATTTGTATAGTAACTTTCAGAACTTGATTTATTACTATACAAATAGTACTATTTACACAGTCGTATAGTAACTATGGGGCAGAAAATGGTCATAAAAGACATCCTGAACGAAGAGCTAAGGAATTCCCTTCGAATGAAGGACATGTACGAAAACGAGCTCTCGAAGCTCCCGGTCGGGAGCCTCGTCGTAAGGAACATCAAAGGCAATAAGTACGCCTACAGGGTCTACAGGGACAACGGCAAATTCGTGGCCGAATACAAGGGTAGGCTGTCCGAAATATCCGAAGAAGAAATCGCGAAATGGCGCGGCGTCAAGAAAAAGCGCGCCGGCTACCGCAGCTCGTTATCACAGCTTAAAAAAGAAATCGTCTTTCTGAAAAGAGCCCTTCGTGGAAAGGAATAATTATCCGCTTTTCGAGGAAATACTGAAAAGACTCGACGAAAACGGGATTCTCGATCATGTTGTCGTAGTCGGCAGCTGGGCCATATATCTTTACACAGAATACTTTAAAAGCGCGGACTATTACTCTACGATAAGAACGAGGGACGTCGATTTTCTCATTCGGCTCCCGAATAGAATCTCATCCAAAAGAAACTTCAGCGAGATAATCGAGGATTTGGGATTCGTCGAGGAGCTCGTCGGAGATGAAGGGTATACGAGATACAGCCATCCGGATTTGATAATAGAGTTTCTGATGAAAGAAAAAGGAAGAGGATTTTCAAGACCTCCCTACATCGAGAAGCTCGGGGTGACACCGCAGCCGCTAAGGTTCCTCGATCTGCTCGAATCGGGAAGAATAGAAATCTCCTTCAATGGCATGTCGGTTCCGGTGTCCCACCCGGCTAATTTCGCCCTTCACAAACTCCTCATAGCATCCAGGAGAAATGAAAGTTATAAAAGCGAGAATGACCGCATACAAGCCTTAAAACTGATAGACCATCTCGTCGATAACGGCGAGGCCGTGTCTCTCGTCGTTCACTGCCCGCAAAATGGCGAAAAGTCGTCACAGCCGAATTGAAGGCTCTCGAACGGGATGAAATCTTCGTTCCGTAACCGGGAAATACACTGTTCTCTTCCTATCTCTCAAGCCGCACCTCACCCCACTTAAATCTTTAAAGTATTTAACTATCCACCCTCCTCCCGGACCGGCATTATAATTATGCACCCGCCATGGGGGGTATTCAGCCGGACGCGCATATTTCAATCCGGCCGCTTCCCCGCGTTCGTAGTTTATTGCAAAGGGCAATCGATCCGCGGGACACAAAAAACGGAGGCATGGCATGAGCTTTGAGGAAATCTCTCGCTTTATCTTTTCGTTACTACTGGCTTTTTTCATGGTCATGATGGCCGTGGCGGGGGGCGACAAGGCTACCGCTCAAAGCGCTACGATCACGATTAACAACTACTGCTCGGAGACTATCTACGTCGGGGCGTGGCCCGCTACGAGCATAACGTCCGTCTCCGTCGGCGGCTCGGGAGTTTCGACCCCCGGCGGATGGGAGATGGCCCGGAACGCTACGGCGACGGTAACAGTCCCCGGCAACTTCTCGGGACGGTTCTGGGGCCGGACAGGATGCAGCTTCAATTCCTCCAACACCTGCGACCCGCAGACCGTGACGGTCAACGACAACAACTACGTAATCGCCAACTGCTGCGACACGGGCGGCTGCCTCGACTCGGGCGGCAATTTCTCGCTCGACTGCGCGCAGACGGGCCTCCCCCCGTCAACCCTCGCCGAGTTCACGCTCGCCTCGGGCGGGCTCGACGCCTACGACGTCAGCATGGTCGACGGCGGCAACATCCCCGTCGAAATAATCCCCGACTCCTCGGACTATGACTGCTCGACTAACGGCAACTGCACGTTCACCGGTAACCTCCCCGGCACCGACTCGCCCGACTGTACGCAGGATTCGGACTGCTATCCGCTCTTCGGCAACGGCTACAAGTGGAAATGCAACATCCCCTCGAGCCAGCAAACCGGCCTCTGCGTAAACCCGTTCTTCTGCGGGAGCCCCGGGTGCACCGCCACGGCGGGCTGCGCCCCGAACGGCCTTAATCAATCCCTGCTCCCGGGCTCGTCCTGGGGCGGCGGCAACTTCGCCGTCTCCGAGGCCTCGTGCCCG
This sequence comes from Thermodesulfobacteriota bacterium, assembly GCA_035325995.1. Classification (NCBI taxonomy): domain Bacteria; kingdom Pseudomonadati; phylum Thermodesulfobacteriota; species Thermodesulfobacteriota bacterium. The sequence goes on from DAOKYU010000014.1 coordinate 6,695, forward strand.
TCGGACATGCAGCTACTCGACAACCAGAACCAGGGCTCGACATACGTCGGCTGCTTCGGCCCGCAAAAATACTGCAGGCAGTCGTGCTCCCAGGACGGCGACTGCGGCCCTCCCTACACGTTTAACTGCGGCTCCTCGGGCTACTGCGAATACCAGGACGGCACGGTCATAGGGGCCGACTGCGACTCCTCCGTAAGCGACACCACGTACGGCCAGCTCTGGGGATGCACCGGGGTCAACGCCGCGTCGTGCTTCACGGCGGGCGCGGGCAACGACTGCTGCGGATGCCCGTCGTGGGCCCCCGGATTCTCCGGGACGTCCAACGGCGCGTGCATCGGCGGCAACAACCCGGCGTGGCAGCAGAACGCCGAGCCCTCGCAGGGGATATTCAACAGCGCGAGCCCGACGGCCTACGCCTTCCCCTACGACGACTCGATCAAGCTCTTCAACTGCCAGACGGCCACGGCGGGCCAGCCGGTGAACTACACCGTCAACTTCTGCCCGAAGGACACGGACGGCGACGGCGTTCAGAACTCCGCCGATGCGGATTCGGACAACGACGGGGTGCCCGATTCGACCGAGGCCTTCCCCACGGCGGTTAACGCGGTTCCGCGTCTTACGCTCCCTCCGGACGACCCGGACGGCGACGGAATCCCGAATCATCTCGACCTCGACTCGGACAACGACGGCCTCCCCGACCACTACGAATGCGGAGGCACGGACGACGCCGACAAGGACGGCGTGGTGGACAGCTTCGCCGACTCCAACGGCGACGGCCTCGACGACGGCGCTGCGCTCACGTGCGGCGACACGGACGGCGACGGCCTTCCCGACTTCATGGATACGGATTCGGACAACGACGGCGCGCCGGACTTCGTCGAGCAGGGCGGTGTGGATTCCGACGGCGACGGCAAGCCGGATTCGACCGCCGACTCCGACCGCGACGGCCTCCTCGACATATTCGATCCCGAAACGGGCACGCCGCTCGAAATCCGGGACTCCGACGGCGACGGCAAGCCCGACCATCTCGACGCCGAGGACGACGGCGAGAACGTAGTACCGCCCGGCCCCGGGTGCAGCCTCGCCCCGGCGAGCGCAGCCGGAGCGTCCGCAGTGCAGATGCTCGTCTTTATGTCGGTACCCACGCTAATCTTCGCCCGGCGAAAATTCCGCGCCCGGACAAGCCCCGCGGATCACGATAAGCCATAGAAGAATTCAAATCACGGGGAGGAAGCGCACGCTTCCTCCCCTGCCCTTCACCCCCGCTTTCCGGCATCTTCTTCGTTTTTAATCCGTTCAGGCAGGCTCGCTCGTACATACAATAGAAGCCAGTTTTTCTGCCTAAACGGGCGCCGGTGGTCCCTCTCTCTCCGATTGTACCCCGGCGCCCGCCCCACAGCGCACCACGTGCGCAGGATATAGAAGTGGCAGCCTATTGCCAATACCGCCTTCCGCGCTCCCGGAGCCTGCGACTCCGAACGAGCAAGGAATCACCACCCTCCTGTCATTTCCTAATACTTGTACCTGCCGCGGCGAAGCCCGCAGGGCGAAGCCGGGTCGGGAATCCACTTCCACCAGCAATCCATCGAGTGTCTTTTTCTGTCATCTCGGACAACGATTCCGAGCGAGCGAGGAATCCCCACCCATCTGTCATTCCTGCAACGATTCCGAACGTGCGAGGGATCTACCTTATTATTGTCATTCCTGCGGAGGCAGGAACCCATTCAGTTTTCCGTCAGCAATCCATCAAGAATTCCTCGACTATAATATTGCAAGCTGCGTAAGCAGCGCAGCAATACCCCTCCGGGCCGTCAAAATTCGCGTTAAGAAAATCGAGTGCATGAGCGTTAAAAATCCGATGTGGGGCTGTGGGCCGGTGGAGGATTTAGCGAAGGAACGATGATTTTTAGCAGAATTTTTCCCGGCCCGTGACTTTTGCTACTTTTGGTCAGTCAAAAGTAGAAGCCTTATTCAAACGTTACCAGTTAAGTAGCAAACGTCCCCCGTCAAGCCTCCAAAACCCGCAGCCATAGAATTTTGTCATCTCGAACAAAGTGAGAGATCTATCTTTTAAAAACTGGATTCCCGATACATACACTCGGGAATGACAGAGTGGGGACCCCCAATCATAATATTGCAAGCTGCGTAAGCCGCGCAGCAATACCCCTCCGGGCCGTCAAAATTCGCGCACGCCTCGCGTGCTGGAACTCGACGTAGCTGACTTGGAAATTCATAGCACCGCCCGGTCGTCTATCCTGTTTAATCACCTGCCCTGCCCCACCGAAGACATCGAGTGGATGAGCGTTAAAAATCCGATGTGGTGTTGTGGCCAGTGGAGGATTTAGCGAAGGAACGATGATTTTGCACGCCTCGCGTGCAGGATTCCGAAGTAGCGAAGGCCTTGCTATCATCTTCTGACGCGCTTCAGGTGGTTATAGTCTCGGAACATCCTACGTCGTAAAACACACTCCGTGTGTGCTACTTTTCATCAAGGAAAAGTAGAAAACACTTGCACCGCCCTTACCAGCTACTACAGAACGTCCCCCCGCAAGGCCGCCAACCCCGCAGACTCTACCAGCTTTCGAAGTAGCAAGGCATTGCCACAATCACCAGCCGCGCTCCCAATGGTTTTGGCAACTTCGGCGCTAGAATCCTTCACCTTTACCTTAATCCTGAATCGGGTTCCCATCTTCGCTTCAGACTCCGCTAAACACGCAAAATTTCACCCCCTCTGTTGAATTACCCGGCGCAAGTTTTTAGAATAATACGCACCTTATGTACGAAACAATAAAAACCCGAATCTACGATATCATCACCCCGAATGAGACGCGCCCTTACGCGGAGCAGCTTTTCACGCTCTTTATCACCGCGCTCATCGTGTTCAACGTCGTGGCCGTCATACTCGGCACCGTTACTTCCCTGACGGATAAATACGGCCGGCACCTAAGCATCTTCAACACCGTTTCGCTGATCATATTCACCGTGGAATACATCCTCCGCGTGTGGTCGTGCACCTCCGACCCACAATATGCGTCGCCGATCACAGGGAGGTTAAAATTCATATTCTCGCCGCTCACCCTTCTCGACCTCATCGCGATCATACCGTTCGTCGCGCCTTTCGTGACGACGGCCGACCTGAGGGTGTTCAGGATTCTTCGGATTCTTACCATCTTCAAGCTCACGCGCTACTCGGCCGAGTTCAGTATATTTGCCAAGGTGCTTAGCTCGAAGAAGACCGAGATAATAATGTCGGCCATCGCCGTCGTGCTGCTCCTAGTCCTGTCGTCGACGCTCATGTACTTCGCCGAGCACAAAATGCAGCCCCACGCGTTCAGCAACATCCCCGACGCCATGTGGTGGGCGGTCGTGACGCTGAGCACGGTCGGCTACGGCGACATACTGCCGCACACGCCCGCGGGCAAGGTGATAGCCTCGTGCGTATCCATGCTCGGGATCGCCATCTTCGCCATACCCGCCGGCATCATAGCCTCGGGATTCGTCGAGGAGATGAAGAAGAGAGAAGTGACGACGACAGTCTGCCCCCACTGTGGGCAAGACATCACCCGGCATCCGTCACAGCCCGCCCCTGCCCCGCCCCCGCCCGGGCCGCCCTCCGGCCCCGCCGACTAACACGCAGGCCACGCCCGGCGCACCACGTGCGGCGGAATTCGAAGTAGCAGACTCGTTGTCATTTTCTTCGAACGCGCTCCAGTCAGTTTAGCAACTTCCGCACTACGTCGAAAATCTCATAATATTGCAAGCTGCATAAGCAGCGCAGCAATACACTTCCGGGCCGTGCGGACTGTGTCCGCAGACAATCGAAGTGGCAGCGCTCTGCCTTTGACACCAGCCGCGCTTCAGATGGTCTCGGCACCTCCCGCGCTATGCCGAAAAAGACACTACGTGTCCCCGGCCCGGCGGCTCGCAGCCGCACGCAATCGAAGTAGCCACCTTCCGCTATAACCTCCAAACGCGCTTCCGATGCATATGCCTCTGAATGTGATTCGTCGAAAATCACACGTACGTGTGTACTTTTGGTCAGTCAAAAGTAGAAAGCCTTATACCGACCTTACCAGTTAAGTATAAAACTTCCCCTTCAGCCACTGGAGACCCCCGGCAGTAAACAATCGAAGTAGCAGCGCTCTGCCATTGCCACCAGCCGCGCTTCCCGAGCTTGAGTCTCCAGCTTCACTCAAGCTACACCGGACAGACAGCAGGCAAACGATAAAATCCCTCCCCGCCGCGTCAGGAGGAAGGGCGGCAAGGAGGGATTCGTGGAGTGTCTTTTATTTCTCCTCCCCCGGGAGGGAGGGAATAAGCGCGGGGGCCGCCTCTGAGCCCGGTTTTCTTTACGGCGACCCCCGCCACCCGTCAGTTACCTAGCTTGTATACGACGAGCTGGGCCTGCCCCGTCTCGTCCTGCGGGAAGCTCGCCGCCGTCACGAGGTAGTCCCCCGCTATGACGATCGGCGCGTTCGTCCCCGCCGGCAGCTCGTCCTGCCAGACGATCGATCCGTCCGACCGCGAGAGCGCGAACACCTTCCCGTCGAACGACGTCGTGAAGACGAGGTCGTTCGAGATCGTGGCCGCTCCGAACGCCATTCCCGGAAGGTCGGTCGTCCACAGGATGCTGCCGTTCGAAACGTCGAGCGCAGCCATCTCGCCCGTGTTGCCGTCGAAATCGAAAGTGCCCGTCGCCCCGCCGTAGTTGATGTCGAGGTCGCTCAGCGTCGTCGCCAGGTTGGCGATCGCCGCATACACGACGCCGTCCTTATACGCCATCGGCGTCTCGACGCCGCCGTAAACGCCCGGCGCTATTACCAGCGGAGGCTCTATAACGACGCTGCCCGGATTCTCGAGCGCGTTGACGGAATCGTCGTCGTGCCCGTTGTGAAACCCGACGGACGTCTTCCACAGGAGCGTCCCGTCGTCGGGGTCGAAGGCGTAGATATAGCCCATCTTCCCGGCCCCGAGAACGATCGGCTCGTCCTCGGCTACGTACAACGGAGCCGTCTGCATGTCCCAATCGTAAAAGTCGTTCGGAACGCCCTGGAAATACCATTCGAGGCTGCCCGAAGCGCCGCCCAGCTTGAGGAGGCTGTTCGTGTAGAGGATCGGATCGGGATTTTCGAGATTGTGCCTCGGCGTGGTGTATGCGTTGCCCGTGCCGTAGTAAACGTCGCCGTCGAGGTCTACTGCCGGCGTATACCACACCCCGCCCGCCCCATTGTCCGGCGGTATCACCGTCGGGTCGAGCAGCGTGTTGAACGTCCATACGGTGCCGCCGGTGGCCGCGTCCAGGGCGAAGATTATGCCGCCGTTGGCGCGCGTGATCGAGCCCGCGTAAACCCGCCCGTCGTGCACCGCGGGCGCTATGGAAAAATGCCGGCCGCCTTCGAGCACGTCCTCTCGCCAGAGCTCCGCGCCGTCCGCCGGGTTAAGCGCGAAGACCGTCGTCCTCGTCACGCCGTAAAGCACGCCGTCGTGGAGGTTGAGCCCGTTCGGCCCGATGACGGACTCGTCGTAATCGACCGTCCAGAGCTCCTGCCCCGTCTCGAGATCGAGCGCGGCGATGTTCGAGTTCAGGTCCTGTATGTACATCTTTCCGTCGGCTATTATCGGCATCGACGCGAAGGCCCCGTACGAAGTCGTCGCGGTGATGTCGCGCGTCCAGGCAACTTCCAGATCGTCCACGTTCGAAGCCTTTATGCGCGAGCACGCCCAGCGGTGGTTCCAATCGTCCTTGTTCGGGACGGTCCACTCTGCGGCGGCGTTCCGTATGTGGATCTGGTAACTCCTCTTGGCCGGCCTGGCCGTTATGGGATCGGAATCCTCGAAACAGTTCCCCCTCACCCACACATTATAGTCGTCGTCCGGAAGGCCCGTTATCTCGAACTTCCCCCCGTTGTCGGCGGCCACTGCCTTGCGGACCGCCGGGTCGAGCCCGGTGGATTCCGCGACCACGTAAACTCCGGCGGCGCTCCCGTGCTGAACGTGAACCTTGCCCCTTATCGAATCGCCGGCCGGCGGGGCCCCGACGGCGCTGAAAGGATTAAAGCCCGCCGCGAAAATAAATGCGGCAACCAAACACAAGACTGCGAACACGCTCAATATCCTGCGCATGACGTCATACCTCCTTTGAGTTTAGTCTCTTCAAACGAGTCTAAGCGCCGGGCCCGGCGAAAGCCATTGGCAAAAGGCCGGGCGGGCCTATAGCGCACAGGGGAATAAAAATGTCGAATCGGGATAAATTTTTTGAGGTGCTTCCGGCGACACGGGGTAATAGACAGCACGACAGGGCGTAGGAGGTGCCTAGTAAATCAGCCGGTTTTCGAGGGCGTATCTTATGAGCTCGGTGTTCGAGCTAATCTCCATCTTTTCGAAAATCGCCGCGCGGTGCGCTCTTATCGTTTTCACGCTCAGCTTGAGCTCGTTCGCTATGAGCTTAAGATTTTTGCCCGACGCGATCATGCAGGCCACCTGGTATTCGCGGCGGGACAAGGCCTCGTGCGGCTCCTTTCTGTGCCCGCCGTTCAGATCGCGGACGGCCTTGTCGGCGAGGTACGGGCTGATGTAGACCCCCCGCTCGATCACCCTCTTCACCGCGCGCACGAGCTCGTCGCCTATGCACACTTTGGGCACGTAACCGGCGGCCCCCGCCTTTACGACCCTCTCCGCGTAAAGCTCCTCGGGGTGCCCGCTCACCATCAGCACGGGGAGATTCGGGCGAAGCTTTTTCAGCTCCTCCAGTATATCGAACCCGCTCCTGTCGGGCATGGATATGTCGAGCAGGAGCAAATCCCAGTCCTCCGACGCCAGCCTCTCGAACACCTCGGCCGCGGTCGCGGCTTCGCCGACCAGGGTCACGTCCAGGTCCCTGGACAGTATCTCCCCGAGCCCGTGCCGGAAGATGGGATGATCGTCCGCGATAAGTATCTTCATCACCGCGTTCCCCCCTGGAACGGAATCCGAGCGTCTAAAAGAAAAGCTGTAATTGCGGCGGGCTTTTATTTCGGCTTCTCTTCTCAAAATAATCGCCCCGCCCGGCTCAATGCAATTATAATCGATAAAGAAGCTTCTCTCAGTCCGATTTTATCACTATCGCAAAATCGTATCAAGCGGACTGTGTCCGGCGCACCACGTGCGCTGGATATCGAAGTAGCGGAGTGTTGCCAATACCACCTCTCGCGCTTCAGACACTTCAAACCTTTAGAGGTACTTCGTCGGGAAATACACTTACTCCACACCCATCAGCCAACCACTGAACTTTCCTTCCGTCACCTGACTTGTAGCCCGGCAATCTGTCATCTCGAACAACGATTTCGAGCGAGCGAGGAATCGGACGCCCTTCGCCGACTGCACGAAATTATCTACAGTACATCTCGAAAGTGATTCAACACAAAATAGCAGGAATCCATTCAGTTAATTCATAATGGGCACGAAGATAATTTATTCAGAGTGGGCAATACAAAAAGTAAAACAAAAGACTGGATTCCCGATACAAGCCTTGATACTAAAGAAGGCAGGGCCTGAGCAGTACTGGATAAACGTTTGTGCTTCAAGGTGGCGTCGTCCAATTCCTCACTCGCTCGAAATCATTGGGAATGACAAATTGAGGACCCCCAAATCATAATATTGCAAGCCGTGTAAACGGCGCAGCAATACATTCCCGGGCCGTCAAAATTCGCGCACGCCTCGCGTGCTGGAAATCGACGTAGCTGACTTGGAAATCCATAGTAATGCCCGGTCGTCCATTCTATTTAATCACCAGCCTTGCCCCGTAAAAGACATCGAGCTTATGAACGTTAAAAATCCGAACAGGGGATGGGGGAGGTTGAGGATTTAGTGAAGAAGCGATGATTTTTAGGCGGGCCACGCCCGCTGGATATCGAAGTAGCAGCGTCGTTGCCATTATCATCAGACGCGCTTCACGTGGTTATAGTCTCGGAACATCCTACGTCGTAAAACACACTTCGTGTGTGCTACTTTTCATCAAGGAAAAGTAGAGAACCCCTTCTCCATACCTACCAGCTATTGCAGACCGTCCCCCGCAAGACCGCCAACCCCGCAGCCTCTACCAGCTTTCGAAGTAGTAGCGGCCTTGCTACTATCGCCTGACGCACTTACGGTGCCCGTAGCATCCGAACGAGCTACGTCGAGAAACACACCGTGTGTGCTACTTTTCATCCAGGAAAAGTAGGAGCCGTTAATCCTTTGCTTTTGCCTTAAAGACTTTAAAAGCGAGATCCCTAATCAAGCTTCCGCCTTCGCTGAAGCTCCGACCGACAAGAAGGCCTCACCGGACAGAGAGGATGACTGTATAAGTTGAGAACACAAGCGGCAAGAAACAAAAAAACGGCATCCTGCGCACGACGCCGTACGCAGGACCCGTCAAAGAATTGCAATCACCAACCGGCCCTCGCCGGTTGCCGGAAATCCCTATCTACCGAGATCCAAAACCCTACTGCGGACGCGCACCCTTGCCGGGCTTCGGCTTAGGCATGCACGCGAGCTGCCCCTTCCTCGTCTCCGTACACTGGCCGTCTATCTGCCTGCCGCCGGTGATAATAACCGTGCACTCGTCTCCCGTATTCTTCGCCATGCAAGGCTCCGCAAGCTCGGGCGGGACCTGGCCTTCCACCCTCATCCTCGGCCCGGTCGTGGGCTGGGCCTCCATGGTGCCGCCATAGCCGTCGGAAGACGTATCCTCTTCCATGCCCGCCTCCGGCGCAGGCGCAGGGGTAGCGGCCTCCATGACCGACTCGGTCTCGACCGTTTCTTCCACCTCTACCTCGTCTTTCTTCTCCGACGAGCAGGACGAAAGCATGAAAGCTCCCGCGAGCGCGATTACGGCCGCCGCGGAAAAGAACATCCTAAAACCGAAATTGAATTTTTTAACCATATGTCTGTCTCCTGTATGAGAAACTATACACGATAATTTTACGGGTTTTGAAAAATTCTCAAACCCCGGTCCAGGCGATTGCGCCGCCCTTTGTAAAGAAAATAAAATTCCGCGATTCGAGCGTGTTGCGGCCATTTCAGTACGTGCCGGGGAATCCTGTAGCTATCAGTATTAGAAGCGCGATGACGCCGCTACTTCCCGGCGTAGCATGTTCGGATACCTAAGCATTTAAAATGCGGAAGATGGCAATGCGCCGCTACTTCGGTTTCCCGTGCACGTGGCACACGTAGTGTGTTTTCCAACGTAGCACGCAAGGAATCTATAGGAATCAGAAGCGCGGAAGTGGTAATAGCGATGCACAGCTACTTCGATTTCCCGCGGACGTGGTCCGCGTAGTGTGTTTTCCGACGTGGCACCTTCAGAGATTCTAGTGCCGGAAGCGCGTCTGGTTGTAATGGCAATGCACAGCTACTTCGATTTCCCGTGCACGTGGTGCACCGCGTCCTCTGTCTGGGCGCCGTGCTTCATGAGCAAAAGCGCGACGAGAAAGGCGGCGACGGTTATACCGCCCGCGAGATAATACCCGACGGCTATGCTCCCCGACATCGTATTCCTGAGCGCTTCGAGCGCCTCGGGCGAGCTCGCCGCGAGCTTCGCGACGGCGTCCGGCTGCCCCTGGAGCGTGCCGGTCACGAGCCTGCCGAATTCGGCGGCCCCCCCGCCGTACTCCCTGGCCACGCGCGAAGCCCCCATGGTCTCGAGCCCGGCCACTACGCCGCCTATCGACGCGAGCCCCACGGTCGCGCCCACCTGCCTCATCGTCTGCATGACGCCCGACGCCTGCCCGCGAAGGTCGCTCGGCGCGCGGTTGAGCGCGTCCGTATTCGTCGGCACCATCACGAGCCCTATGCCGCACCCGAGCACTATCATCCCCGGCAGGAGCACCCAGAAATTCGCCCCGGCCAGAAACGGCGCCTGCGAGAAGAACCCGACAGCTATCAGGAATGACCCGGCGAGCGCCGGGGCCTTGACCCCGACCCTGTCGAATATCCTCCCCGCCATCTGCGACATCACGACGACGGCCAGGATTATCGGCATGAAGGCGAGCCCCGTTTCGACGGGCGTGAACCCGATTATGTTCTGCAGATATATCGCGCCGAACACGATTATGATGATCATCGCGAACTGTATGCAGAATATGAGGACCGCGTCGGCCGTGAACGCCCTCACGCGAAACAGCCTGAGCTCTATCAGCGGGTCGTCGGTCCTTAGCTGAAAGTACGAGAACAACGCCATCAACAGGAACCCTCCGCCGACCAGGCTGTACGTTATCGGCGAGCCGAATCCCCAGTCGTGCCCCTGCTGGAGCCCGTAGACGAACGCGAACATGCCCGCTATGAGAAGCGCCGCGTAAACCGGCCTGATTTTACGGCCGGGCTGCCTGCCTTCTGGCGGCTTCGAGACGTAAGTCATCACGAGCGCGAGCACCGCGACCGGGAGGTTTATCCAGAACACCCAGCGCCAGGAGAGGTACTCCGTCAGGAACCCGCCCAAAAGCGGGGCCAGAGCGAGGAACGCCTGTGCGACGCCGACGTAAATCGCCATCGCCTTCCCCCTTTCGCGGAGGTCGAAGGAATCTATGACTATAGCGGCGGACGACGGCAGCATGAGCGCGGCCCCAAGGCCCTGGACTGCGCGCGCCCAGACGATTATCCCCTCGTTCGGCGCGAAGCCGCACGCGGCCGATGCGAGCGCGAAGAGCACGACGCCGGCGACGAACGCATGCACGCGGCCGAGTATGTCGCCTATCTTGCCGCCGAGCGCCACGGTCGCCGCGAGCGACAGCACGTAGGCGTTCACTATCCACTGAAGCCCCGTCTGGGAGACAGCGAGGTCCGCCTGTATTCTGGGCAGCGCGACGCTCACGACCGTCTGATCGACGAAAATCATCGACAGCGATCCGGTCATCGCGATGAGCGTCATCCATTTGTGCCTGTTATCCGGGGTCATATAGCGAAAGCGCCCGAATATACAGACCGTCGAAACGGGCGAAGGTTAAAATGTAATCGCCGTCGGGAGAATGTCAAACCGGTCCGCGGGCGGCTTACGTGCGGGCGTATCCGGCGCGAACGGCAGCCCCTCGAACGCGCAGCACGGCCGCCCTTCCGGCCGCCCCCGCGCTGTCCCTGATGCTCGTGGAGATCACACGCCTCTCAGGGGATATCCGCGGCAGCCGGACGCTCAGCCCGCGCCTTCGCCCTTCCCCGAAAATACCAGCAGCAGCATCTCCGTCCCGTCGAGCCTCAGGTACGAAAGCTCTATATCCGTCGACGGGAAGTGCCACTTCCTGTCGGCCGAGGTGCCCGGGTCGTTCGAGGTTTTCTCTACGTCCGGCGGCCCGTACCTGGAGGCGAGGCCCTCTTCGAGCTTTATGAACGTCTCGGTCCAACCGTACCCCTCCGCCGCATCCTTCGGGACGAAGACTATCTTCCGGAGGGTCTTCGTATCCGAGTCCATCCACAAGCTCGCCCGGAGCGGGACGCCGCCTATCTCCAGGTCGGAAAGCTCGATGTCGCTGTAGGCGTTCTCCTGCGAATCCTCGCGGGGCTTATGCACCTTAATGTCCTTGCCGAACGCCGCCTTGACTTCATCCCCCGTCATGCCCCACTTGAGCGATTCCCACCCCGAAACGTCGGGCGGTTTCCCCGCCTGCGACGCCGGCGAATACTGCACCGCCAGCACGAACGTGATAAACGTTATTAAAGCGATTACTTTCCGCACGCTGCTCCTCCCCGCCCCTTCCGGGGTTTGTTCGGATTTATATAACAACTATAGAACAAAGCCCCCCGAATTCAAAGGCACGCCACGCGCGCAGGATATCGAAGTGGCAACGCTTTGCCATTGCCGCCGGCGCACTTCATGTGGTCTTAGCAACAGTGGCGCTACGTCGCTGCGTGTCCGGCACGCCACGCCCGCTGGAATTCGAAGTGACGGCGCAAGGCTATCACCACCCGACATGCTCCAGGTACCTTTAGCACCTTCGGGGCTACGTTCGTAAATCACACATACGTGTGTCTCGAACAACGATTCCGAGCAAGCGAGGAATCACCTCACTTCTGTCATTCCTGCACAGGCAGGATAACAGATTAAAAGACTGGATTCCCGATACAGGCCTTGATACTAAAGAAGGCAGGGGCCTGAGCAGTACTGGATAAACGCTTCCGCTTCAAGGTTGGGGCATCCAATTCCTCGCTTGCTCGGAATCGTTGGGAATGACAGAATAGGTTTTTCAGTTGAGCATAATATTGCAAGCCGTGTAAACGGCGCAGCAATACATTCCCGGGCCGGCGGGCCACGCCCGCAGACAATCGAAGTGGCAGCGCTCGGCTATTACCACCCGACGCGCTTCCGGTGATCTCGGCACCTCCCGCGCTATGCCGAAAACGACACTACGTGTCCACGCCTCGCGTGCTGGAATCCGACGTAGCCGACTTGGAAATTCATAGCAACGCCCGGTCGTCTGTTCCATTTAACCACCAGCCTTGCCACGTCGAAGACATCGAGTGGATGAGCGTTAAAAATCCGACCTACCTTACTCTTCCCTCCCCCTCCCAGGGGGAGGGTCAGGGTGGGGGTATAGTATTTGGAGGATTTTGCGAAGGAACGATGATTTTGCACGCCTCGCGTGCAGGATTCCGAAGTAGCGAAAGCCTTGCTATCATTTTCTGACGCGCTACAGGTGGTTTCAGCATCATCAGCGCTCTGCCATTGCCACCAGCCGCACTTCAGGTGGTCTTAGCAACTTCGGTGCTACGCCGTAAATCACACATGCGTGTGTGGTCCGGCAAAAGTAGAAAACACTTGCACCGCCACTACCAGCTAGCTCGGAACGTCCCCCTCCAGGCCGCCACACTCGCAGCCTCTACCAGCTTTCGAAGTAGCGAGGCATTGCCACAATCTCCAGCCGCGCTTGAGGTAGTCCCGACGCCTCCTGCGCTACGCCGAAAATCACACGTACGTGTGTCCTGCCTCCGCGCCGGACGACTCAGCGCCCGGCGCACGAACAGACAATTGAAATTACCTGCCCGGCCTACGCCGAAAAAACCACGCGCCGAGCGTGTTAATTCAACCCGGCCTGGTTTTTCATAATAGCGTGCGCGTGCTCGCGCGACCTGTGGAGGACGCCGAACTCGTACCCCTCGTCTCCTCCTATCAATATGAGCCTTATTATCGACCGCGACGTCAGCCATTCGGAAAGGTATGCGAACGAATCGTCGCACTCCGAACCTTCGCAATCCGAATCGTCGCAGCACATCTCCGCGAGGTCGCCCTCGACGCTCGGCTCGCCGTACTTGCCCGTCAATATATCCTTCACCCTCTCGTACTCGCTCCTGTACATGTGCTCCGTCTGGAACGACTCCCTGAAGGCATACCCGGCCTCGACGAGCGATCCTTCGAGGAAATGAAACCCCACTATCGTATCGAGCCCCATAACCTCCTTCCTGTAGGTTATGTACCCGTCGCCCTCGCTCTGCGGGGATATATCCTCCGAGTACCTGACGTCCCGCTTGGACATTCCCCAGCTCGAGCTCCTGAAATCGAATTCCGGGGATTTGCCCCCGGCCGATGCGGCTTTCAGCTTCATAATGCCTCCTCCTTCTGAATATCCGGCTTCTCTAACCGTTTTTGATTCTTTGCTTCGCTTCATTCCCGACCGCTCCGGGCATCCGGCGGCTCATCCTCTAACCGCCGCCCCTCGCCCGGCCGCCCATGATTGCATGCATATACATTATAAAAATATATCCGCGCTCGTCATCCGCGGCGGCCGCGAATACCGCCCTGAAATCCGCCGCGGAGAGTATTGCGATGCCTGCATCTTCCCTCCCGGCGCAAGCATCCGTCCCCAGATCATCCGAACACGTTGAGCACGCTGCAGAACACCTTCCCGACGATCGCCTCCGGCTCGAACTCGTCCCACGGGAGCAGGTGCTCGGGATAGTTCTTGTTGTATGGCGTCAGCAAGAGCCCGCCCGGCCCGGCGTGGCACTCGCGTATGATGACCCCCTCGCCCCGTACCGAGATCGCGTACACTCCGCCCGAGACTATCTCCCTCGACCTTACGTCTATCACGACGCACGCCCCGTCCATGATGAGCTTCTCCATCGCGGCCCCCCTGTTGCAGACGAATATGTAACAGTCGTCGAGCCGGCCGTTCCCGTCGGCCTCGTCAACAGTTACCGGTTTGGCAAGTTCCATCACGCGCTCTTCTCCTTCAGGGTATGTGGCCGTTCCTCCCGCCCTATGCGGGGTTCGCTCCCGGCACTGTGTAGACAGGGGATTGGCGCGCGTGAGGGGCCCTTGATTCGGCCCCCGTCATGCGCCTTGAGCCGGCGCCCGGCGCGGGCGGCTTCGAGCCGGCCGTCCCCCGCGAGCGCCTTCCCCTTCTCTCGTTTCGTGCAACAACCAGGCACATGATGAGTATCTAAAAAACCGGAGATTATTTCAATCGGGGAAACGCTGTATTCGAATCAGGGTAGTTATGTATTTATTGGGGATAACCGGCTGTAATTACAGGATAAATATTTTACGAAAAAATTTTCATGAGAGAGAAAAAAGTTGGTTTTTCGGGCCTTTCCGAGGGGGTTTCGTGTATATTCCGAAGCCCCCTTGCGCAAAAACGGATGGGATTACACTATTGAGGATAGGTCTTGCCGCGGACCTTCGCACCCACGAGCGTGTATTTAACCTGCCCCCGCGCCGAATCGTGCTCGTGCAATATGAGCCCGACCCCCCTTGCGTAAACGTCCCTGAACCAGAAAGGTCCGCCCTCGGGAATCGTCACGATGAGTATGTCGCCGAACTCGCCCGCAGGTGTTTTTATAGTCTCGTCCTCGAACTCGGTCACGACGTCGTCCGTGTAAAAGGGCTTCGTTTCGCCCTGGCTCGTCGCCATGATCACGCCGTCCGGGAGCACCTGCATGCTGACGCCGGACATCCCGAAAAACTTGTCGTAAACCGACCAGCCGTCGGCCTCGGCGACTATCGCGTTCGTGAGCTCGCCGCTCCCCTTTTGCGACTCCACGGAGTACGTCCACCGGTTCCCCTTGTCGAGTGGCAGGTAAGCCGCGACGGGGTTGTCCATCGCCAGGAGCACGTTCGTATACTTCGCCTCCTGCCCGAGCGCCGTCCCCGGCGTAACGGCCCCCGGCGCGCCGACGTCGACGAACCTCGCCGAGGACGCTCCGGCAAGCCCCGGGACCTTTACGACGAGGAAGGGATACGACGTCTCCCCCGATTCGGGGGGCGGCCCCATAAGGTTGGCGGCGTAAAACACTTCGACCGCCCCGCCCGAGGCTCCCGCCACGTCCCTTATTTCGATAGCGCCCCCGGCCGGATTCTCGGGGATTATTACGAGCACCGCGTCTTTCGAGAAATCCACGTCCGGCATGCCCCCGGCGCCCAGCGCCCCTGCCGCGGCGGCCAGCGTCTCGCCGTCCTTTACGAGCGCGCTCTCGACCCCGGGCTTTTCCGGGGCGCGGCCCTCGGCCAGCGTCTCGTAATTCGCGCCCTCCGCCGGGGCGGTATACGCCGGAACGGCGGTAAATAGAATCAGAAGCAAGGCTGTAATCCGAAGCGGCATTTTCTTCTCCACGTTTAGATTTACTAAAATTCTACCATCCTTCGCCCCGCGGGGAGCGAAAAAAAACCGGCCCGGGGCCGGCTGGTCGATTCATGCCCCCATGCCGGGGCGTCATTCGAACTCCTTTACGACCTCCCTGAACTCCTCTATCTTGAAGGGCTTCGAGAGGAACCTGTTCCCCGTCTCTTCGATGAAATCGAGTGTCTCCGTGCTCGGGTCGCCCGTGATGAAAAGAATCCTCCGCTCGAGGCCCGTGCCCATGGCCTTAAGCCTCCTGTAGAATTCCTTCCCGTTCATCTGAGGCATCTTGATGTCGCACACGATGAAGTCGTATGCGACCCCGCTCACCTTCGACAGCGCTTCCTCGCCGTTGACGGCGACCTCCACGCTATATCCGTCGCTTTCGAGTATCCCGGTGACGAGCGCGGTGACAAGCTCTTCGTCCTCAACGATCATGACTATCCGGCCGTTACTGACATCGGCTGTTTCCATCCGGGGGCCGCTGTCCTCCTCTTCGTCCACTCCGAGATAATCCTTTATGTCGAGCACGGGCAGCGTTATCCTGAATACCGTCCCGTCCTTTCCCGCATCGCTTTCGACCGCGATGCTCCCGTCGTGCTCCTTTATTATCCCGTACGACACCGAAAGCCCGAGCCCGGTGCCCACGCCCGTCGGCTTCGTCGTGAAAAAGGGGTCGAATATCTTGTTCTGTATGTCGGCCGGAATCCCCGGGCCCGTGTCCCTGAACGTTACCTCTATCATCCCGGCGTCGTTTACGCCGCTCCTGACCTCTAGACGCCCCTCGTTCTGCCGCGACGAGGTCATGGCGTGATAGGCGTTCAGTATGATGTTCGTGAAGACCTGCTGTATCTGGTTCGAATCGAGCATCGTTTTGGGCAGCCCGGGATCGAGGCCCTTCACGACGTCGATGTTTTCCAGGTTAAGCTGGTACTGCCTGAACTCTATCGCGCTCTCCAGTATCTCGTTGACGTCCGCATACTCCCTCTGCGGCTTGTCCTTACGGGCGAAGGAGAGAAGGTTCTCGACGATCTTCCTCACCTTGTCCGCCGACTGGTGTATCACCTGCAAAAACCTGTCGCGCTTTTCGTCCTCTATATCGGGCTGCGCGAGCAGCATCTGCGAGTAGCCGAGTATGGGCGTAAGAGGGTTATTTATCTCGTGCGCTATGCTCGAAACGAGCTGCCCCAGCGACGCGAGCTTTTCGGACTGTATGAGCTGGTCCTGCGTCAGCTTCAGGTCGGTGTAGAGCTTTTCGAGCTCTATGGCCCTCTCCCTGGCCTCTTCGAGCATCTTCACCTTCGCTATCGCCGTCCCCATCTGGTTCCCGAGCGAGAGCATGATCTCTATGTCGCTCTTGTCGAAGAACTCCTTCTCGGTGCTCCCGAAATTTATGACGCCCATCGTCTGGACACCGTACTTTATGGGCATAGAGAATATGGCCTTGTGCCCGAGACGCCTGCCCGCCGGGCCCAGCGGATTCTCGCCGCCCGACAGCTCGTCGTAGTACACCGGCTCGCCCGACCTTATCACGTGCCACGTCACGCCCTCGGATTCGGGGATGATCGATGCATGCTCGATGTAATCCGGCCCGACGCCCTTTTCGAGCTGAAGGACGGCCCTTTTCCCCTCCTCGCCCTGCTCGACGAGATAGAGCGCCATGGTGTTGTATATGCAGAGGTCCTTCGTGACTTCGAGAAACGTGTCGTACATGAAGCCGAGGTCCGCCGAGCGGTGCACCCTTTCGGCGAGCGCGCTGAGGACGGAGAGGTTATGGTTTTTCTCCTCCAGCTCCTGGCGCTGCTTGGCCCGGGATACGGCTATGGCTATCTGGCTGCCTATGGTCGTCAGGAGCTCGACCTCGCTCCTCGTGAACTTCTCCTCTTTATACCTCGCGAACCATATCACGCCGATAGTCTTGCCGTCGAGGTCTATCGGCAGGCCGAGGACGCCGTGGAACCCGGCCCTCCTGCCGGTGGGGCCTATATCGCTCGATTTGTGTATGTCCTCTATATTCAGCATCAGCCCGGTCGCGAGCACCTTGCCCGTTATGCCCTTTCCCACGGGGATGACCGAAGCGTGCTCGACGTAATCGGCGGGGAAATTGCGGTGGGACTGCATGACGGCGTTCCTGCCCTGATCGTCCAGGAGATAGATGGCCGCCATGTTCACCTTGTCGAGCTGGACGACCAGGTCGAGCGCTGTGTCGTATATTTCTTTCAGATCCGAGGACTTGTGAACGGCCTCGACTATCTTGATCAGCACCCTGAGACTGTCGGCGATGCCCCTTGGCAGCTTTAGAGACTCTTTTATCTCCATCCTAGTCCCGTATTATAGCGTTTAAAAGCTATAATTCGCAAGTGCTTTCGGGCTTTTCCGAAAACCGCATTTTTGATTAAACGCCCCGATCCGATATTATATTTGCATCGAGCCGGCGAACCGCCGGCGGACTTACGCTTAATCATAACGCGAGGTGTTAACGTGACTCTTTACTCTATCATTACACTGGCCGCGGCGGCGGCCCTGGTCGCCGTGTCGATGGCTGCGGCCTCGGGCGGCGAAACCGCAGGGCGGGAATCGGCGGACGAAGAAGGCATAAAGGAAATCCAGGCCAGGGACGCCAGGGCGCTGATCGAGCAAAGGAAAAACGACGGGCTCGTCATTCTCGACGTCAGGACGAAGGCCGAATTCGACGACGGGCACATAAACGGCTCGGTCAACCTCGACTACAAGGACGAGGCCTTTAAGGAAAAGCTCTCCGGGCTCGACACGTCGGCCACTTACGTCGTCTACTGCCGCTCGGGCAGGCGGAGCGCCGAGGCCGCCGAGATCATGGAAGAGATGGGCTTCACCGACATATACCATCTCGAAGAAGGGGTGCTCGGCTGGCAGAAGGCCGGCCTCCCCGTCACCCGCTAGCACACCGCGCATGCAGGAAATCGAAGTAGCAGTGCCTTGATGTTACCACCTGCCGCGCTTCCGGTGCCCGTAGCATCCGAACGAGCTACGTCGAAAAAGACACTACGTGTGTGCTACTTTTGGTCAAGGAAAAAGTAGAAGCAGTTAGCCTTTGCCTTTATTCTTAAAGATGAGATCCTGAATCAAGTTCAGGATGACTGATGGTTTGTGTCGCGGCGGTGCCGCGACATCGGATTCATGCACGCGTGACGTGCTGGATTCCCTATATCGGACTCCGCCTCGGACTTCACCAAGGCTTCGACCGACAAGCAAGCATTAGGGAATGACAAACTGAGGGCTCCCTAAATCATAATATTGCAAGCTGCGTAAGCAGCGCAGCAATACCCCTCCGGGCCGTGCGGACTGTGTCCGCAGACAATCGAAGTGGCAGCGCTCTGCCCTTGACACCTGCCGCGCTTCAGGTGATCTCGGCACCTCCCGCGCTATGCCGAAAACGACACTACGTGTCCACGCCACGCGTGCCGGAATTCGCCGTAGCAGAATTTGAAATTCATAGCATCGCTCGGTCGTCTGTTCCATTTAATCACCAGCCTTGCCCCGCCGAAGACATCGAGTGGATGAGCGTTAAAAATCCGACCCACCTTACTCTTCCCTCCCCCTCCCAGGGGGAGGGTCAGGGTGGGGGTATAGTATTTGGAGGATTTAGCGAAGGAACGATGATTTTGCACGCCTCGCGTGCAGGATTCCGAAGTAGCAGCAGTCTTGCTATTACCACCTGACGCGCTTCAAGTGACTTTAGCACCTTCTATGCTATGTCGAAAAAGACACTACGTGTGTGCTACTTTTCATCTAGGAAAAGTAAAGAACCCTTTCTTCATATCTACCAGCTACTACAGAACGTCCCCCGCAAGGCCGCCAACCCCGCCGCCTCGCTATATCCTCCCGCCGCATTCCCCTTGCCAAAGAGCCCACACTCCTCAAACCCAAGCCGGTGAAGAAATCCTCAATTCGCCAATATGTTCAATATATACAATCCATTTATTCTCTTTACAACATAATATAATTATTTATACTACCTCCTATTCACAGCCGTGCGCTAGCCGCATGGCTATAAAGAGGGGGGATATTCAATGAAGAAAGGGATAGTTCTATTCATCCCGCTGCTTGTTCTCGCAACGGGGTGCATACCGACCATTATAGGCGCAGCCGTTTACAAATCCAGCAAGACGCGCCAGGCCAAGGAAAGCTTCATAGAGCAGTTCAACGAGACCAATCTCGAGCGCGAGAAGGCCGGCCTTCCACCGCTCGACCTCTGCACGGAGAAATACAACTTCGACAAGAAATGGGCGGACGACGATCCCATCTGCGCCGAGCGCATCGCCAAATACGAAGCCGGCGACAAAACCGCTTTGGGTCACCCTACCCTCGAAGTGAAAGAACCCGAGCCTGCACTGGCTGCCCCGGCCGCGCCGCCGCAGGTTACGCCCGGCCCGGGCTGATTGCAAAGAAGCACAGGTCCTCACAAAACTTCCCTCTCCCCCTAGTGGGAGAGAGTCACCTTTGACCTGTCATTTCGAGCAACGATTCCGAGCGAGCGAGGAATCGGACGCCCTCGGCCGATTGCATGAAAGCATATCCGGTACTGCTCGGAAATACCTCAAATTAAAACAGTGAGAAATCTCTTTTGCCTGTCATTCCCGAGTGCCTTAATCGGGAATCCACCTCCGCAAGCAATCCATCAAGAATTTTCTCCTTCTCCCTGTATCCACCTCATTTCCACCCCCCGTTTTTATATCCCCTCCTTCGAGTATCCTATAACCCCATGAGAAGCAATCCCCGGTGGGGGTGGTAACCCCCCGTGCCTGAGACGCGCAAGGTCTACGGCGTAACGATAAACCGCCGCTTCTGGATACTCTCCGGCGTAAAGGACGGCAACGCCCACTTCTTTAACCACAAGGGTCACACGAAAGTACTGCCGGTCGAGGGCCTGCCGCCTGTAGAAAGGAAAGAAATCATCGCGTGGAAGGTGCAGTACACCGCCGCCGACCGCCTGCCGAACGAGCTCAAAACCGGCCAGCTCGATCTGCTGTGATACCTCCGGGGCGCGGCTCCCCGCGAAGAAGGAACGAGACATGAACGCAGACATGAAGAACCATTGGAACAGGGCATACTCCGCGAAAGAGGTGACCGAGCTGGGCTGGTACGAAACGGCCTCGGAGCCCTCGATAAGGCTGGTATCGAAATGCGGCCTCGGAAAAGACGATCCGGTTCTCGACGTCGGCGCGGGAGCGTCGAAGCTAATCGACTATCTTCTCGACGAAGGCTACGGGAACGTCACAGCCGTCGACATAAGCGAAACGGCGCTCGGGAAGCTCAGGGAACGACTCGGGCCCGAGAAGAGCGGCAGGGTCAGGTGGATCGTGGACGACGTTACGAAGCCCGCGCACATGGCCGGCCTGAGCGGCGTCGCGCTATGGCACGACAGGGCGCTTCTCCATTTCCTGACCGGGGAGAAAGACCGCGAGACTTACTTCGGCGTCCTCGACAGGGCGATAAGGAGCGGGGGCTACGTAATCGTCGCGGCGTTTTCCTTAACGGGGGCCAGGAAATGCAGCGGCCTCGACGTAAGGAATTACGATGTAAAATCTCTCTCGGATTTTCTGGGCGAGGGCTACGACCTCATCGACTCGTTCGACCACCTGTATCATACGCCCTCGGGCGCGGAAAGGCCCTACATATACGCCCTCTTTAAAAAGACCTGAGGCCGGAAACAGGAATGCGCTCTTAAAAGAGCGGCAACAACCTGCCTTTTCTCAGGCCGGTAAACGAGGCCCGGAGAACCGGGCCTCGATGAAATTCCCGTATTAGTTTATATTCCCCCTCAGCGTATCAGCACGAACTCGACGCGCCTGTTCTGCGCGCGGCCTTCCTCGGTATCGTTGGACGCGATCGGGCTCAGCGGCCCTACACCCACACCGGCCAGCCTGTCCGGCGACACCCCGTCCCTGACGAGCTGCTTCACGATGGCGTTGGCGCGGCGCTCCGACAGCTTGATATTGTAGTTGAAGTTGCCGGTGTTGTCCGTGTATCCGACGACGGCGACGTTCAGGTCCGGATGCTGCTGCATCACGTTGGCCAGCTTGCCGACGAGCTCCATGGCGTTCGGGTTTATTTCGGCGCTGTCGAATGCGAACAGCACACCGCCGCTGATTATGACGCGTCCGTCCGCCCTCAAGGCGTTGGCGATGTCCTCTTCGGTCGCGGTATTAATGTCGAATTCGGCTACGCTCCCCATGTATCCCGGCGGCGGCCCGGGCGGTGGCGGCGGCGTTTGATTCTGCATGCAGCCGGCGAGCGCCCCGCCGATGCCAAAGCTAAGCGCAATCAATAGAACTGACCTGGTGAAATAATTGTACATGTCTCCCTCCTTTCGGGCTTCTCGCTGCACCCGCGTTCCCCCCTGATTACCCGGCGCGGATGTATGCTCCCATAATTTTATACCTGTTTACGACCCCCGGACCTCATTCGGCAAATATTAAAGAATAAGCGATCAACGCACGGCCATACGATGCACCGCCGCATGAGGGGTCATTCCGGCAGAAGGGAGGCCGCCTCCGAGAGAGCAACCGACTTTCAATCCGCGGGGCACTCCCTCACATCCTCGCCCCTTCCTCCGCCATCTCCTTCTCCCTGACGAAGGCTTCGAGCGATACCCTCGGGCAGATGTTGTCCTCGATGTAATGTATAAGATTCGTCGCGACTGAGCGCACCCTTGCCTCGACGGCCGGGACGAGGCAGTTCCCGTCCTCGTCGAACACCTCCCTCACGTTCGCGACGGAAACGGGCCCCGGCATCACTATCGCCCCCACGTGCTGGCACACGCTCCCCAGGCTTTCGAGCGACTTTATTGCGCCGATCGATCCCGCCGCCACACCGAGCAGCGCGACGGGCTTTCCCGACATGACGGACGGGAAGCCGAGGTTCTCTATGACGAGCTTCATCGTGCTCGAAAAGCTCCCGTGATACTCGGGCGTCGCGAGCACCATCCCCGTCGCCTCCTTCACGATCTTCCTTATACGCTCGGGGTCGGGCTTGCCCTCGTCCATCCCCGGGGGCGAAAGGTCGAGCACCCCCGGGTCGATGACTTCCACGCTCACACCCTCCTGCTTCCCGAGCTCGTCCAGCACGAGCGCCGCCGCCATCGACGTATAATTCCCCGGCCTCACGCTCCCCTTTATCAACACGATTCTAATGTCCCTTTCCGCCATGCCGTTCCTCCTGATTTCGTATTATGCGGGTATTATGCGCCCCGATTAAGCCACTGTCATTTCGATACTCCTGCCTGCGCATGGGATTCCGAATGCGCGCCACGTTCGATGACTTTCGAAGCAGCAGCATTATGCTAAAACCACCCGACGCGCTTCCGGTGATTTTAGCAACTTCGGTGCTACGTCGAAAACGACACTACGTGTCCACGCCTCGCGTGCTGGAATCCGACGTAGCCGACTTGGAAATTCATAGCAACGCCCGGTCGTCTGTTCCATTTAACCACCAGCCTTGCCACGTCGAAGACATCGAGTGGATGAGCGTTAAAAATCCGACCTACCTTACTCTTCCCTCCCCCTCCCAGGGGGAGGGTCAGGGTGGGGGTATAGTATTTGGAGGATTTTGCGAAGGAACGATGATTTTGCACGCCTCGCGTGCAGGATTCCGAAGTAGCAGCAGTCTTGCTATTACCACCTGACGCGCTTCAAGTGACTTTAGCACCTTCTATGCTATGTCGAAAAAGACACTACGTGTCCCCGGCCCGGCGCACCACGTGCGCAGGAAATCGAAGTAGCTGCCTTCCGCTATCACCTCCAAACGCGCTTCCGATGCATATGCCTCCGAATGTGATTCGTCGAGAAACACACTACGTGTGTGCTACTTTTGGTCAAGCAAAAGTAGAAAACACTTTCTCAGCACTTACCACTCAACTCGGAACTTCCCCCGCAAGGCCACCGGCGGACCGTGCCCCCTGACTTTCGAAGTGGCAAATAATTGCTATTACCCCTACCCCTCCAGCATCCGCCCGAGTATGGCCACAATGTGTGCGCCGTACCCGCCCCCCGGAAAGGCCCATCCCCTGCCGGAGGGATTGTCGGCCGCCCCGAGCCATTCGGCGTAGGGCGCCGAGCCGCGCAGGACGAGGTGAAAGCGCGGATCGACGCACTGCCCGTTGAGCGGCCCGTCCGTGGCGTACGCTTTCAGATGCTGCACCTGCGCGCGCACGCCGAGCCTCGGCGTATCGAACCGCGCACCGTACCCGGGCCTGTCTTCGTAAATCGCGCCTATACCCGCGTAGTTGTTCATGTCGGGCATGACAATCCGGCCGTAGTTGAAATAGCCCGTTTCATACAGTGTCTGCGCCCACGCGACGTCGCCGCGCACCCCCTCGGCGCGGCCCTCTTCCAGGAACATCTTTGCCAGCTCCCTCACGGTGCAAAACGGGAGCTTCGGCGCGGGGTTAATACCGAGAGCGAACGCCTCCATCCGCGCCGCAGCCGCCACTGCCCCGCCCATGATCGGGGTGAGTCCCCCGGCGGGCCTCCTACTCCGGGACGTGCTTGCAACGTCCTCGTGCGCGTCGCCGCCCGGCTCGGGTCCGTCGAGCGCGGCGTCTATCTTCGCATCCCCGTTAGTCACGTGCGTAATTCCTTCTTTAGCTCGATATCGACATTATGCACATTTATTACCGCCATGTCATTTCCGCATGCCACGCATGCCGGAATCCAGTCTTTATAATTTGTCATACTGCCTGTCCGGCATAGTTTTCCTGTCGGTCGGAGCCTTTTTATCGGTCGGCATGTCCGACGTAGCTCTGGCGAAGTCCGAGGCGAAGCCGGAAACTAGTTTCAGACCTGGTCTTTATGCTGTCATTTCGACCACAGGAGAAATCTATCCTTACGCATTCCATCTTTACTCCACACGCATATTCACTCCGCGCCACCATACGCCCTCCCTCACCATCGACGATTCATCACCCCCGGGTCGTCGATCGTTATCCCCTCCACTCCCTTCCACGCGAGGAAGCGCGCGAGAATTTCGCTGTTCACGTTCCACGCCCAGACGGTATGCCCGGCCCGCTTCATCCTCCACGCGAGCGACGGGTCGAGCACGAGCGACGGCCAGAATATGCTGACATATTCCACCTCACCCGCCGGCGGTACGCTGTACGGGTATATGTAGAGGAGGCCGAGGGACGTATTCGGAAGCATCCTAGTCAGGCCCTTTATCCAGCCCGTGTCGAAAGATATAACGACGACCCTCCGCTCCATGCCATGCTCGCGTAGCGTGTCGAAGAACGTCTTGTCGCCGCCCGGCCAGTCGCGGGGCCACTTGGCCTCGACGACGAGGGCCGAGCCCTTCCCCTTCATGTACCGGAGGACGCTCGCCAGGTTGGGTACGGGCTCGCCCTTAAATTCAGGCGAGAAGCCGCCGCCCGCGTCTAGTGTCTTCACGTAATCCCATGCGAGCTCGCCGACCTTCCCCTTACCGTCCGTCGTCCTGTCCACGGTGCTGTCGTGCATGACGGCGAGCGCGCCGTCCGAGGTTGCGCGCACGTCTATCTCGACGTACGGCGCGCCCGACGCAACGCCCGCGGCAACGGCAGCGAGGGTGTTCTCGGGCGCCAGGGCCGCCGCGCCCCTGTGCGAAACGGCGTACGCCCCTTCCTCCTCCGTCATCCCGGCGAATACGACGTGAAGCCCCGCATTCACCGCAGCGAGCACGAGGATTACGAGCGCAACGCGCTTAAGTTTTGATCCGCGATTTTGGTTGGAAGACATATTTGAAGGATATAGCAAAGGGCCGGAAGTAAACATAGATTAAATAGAAGGTGTAATTCACGACAGTCGTCGGCAAGCCGAAAAATCATGCATACTTTCCGTTAAAACCGGCTTCGAACTCCGCTAATCTCTCGATAATTGAATCGAAATCCGTATAGTCCCCGAATATCATTTCCCTCATCTGTCCGTAATCCACTTTCAATCTCTTTAACATTTCACCGCCAGGAACCAGCTTTAACGTTCCCTTAACCGCAGACTCGTAATTCGCCCATCCGGAGGGATAAAAACGGGCCTTGAACGATACGACATCGGCAAGAAGCTTTTCGTCGCTAACAGCGTTTATCCCGGCTTCACTGTCCAGCATCCTGTAAACGTCATAATAATGCCGCGAATAACGGTCTTGCTGCGCCCTGCCCTCCGGCCTGTGCGCTTCGGCATGAAGAATGGTCACTTTTTCCCAGAACGTCCGCTCGGCTTTGATCGTTTCGACAGGAACCTCCGGCGCTTCGAACAAGTCCGGCAGCGCCTCCGCCGCATAAGGCCTTACCGGGAGCTTCCCCGAGGGGACCATTGCCGCGAGCGGCCCGATTTCGAGCCTTATCACCGGCCTCAGGTACTCGTTATCGAACGCCTTCGGATATCCGACGTCGATAATCAGGCTATCGTTCGCATCGACTTCCGCGCTGCACGTGGGATCGATGCCGTTTTCGAGGGCCGGCAGTATCTCCTTCCTTATATATTCAGCGGCAAGGTCATTGAGTGCTTTGTTAAATCTGTCTTGCCGCGTCTTGCTTTTCTTCACCGGGTCTTCGCCGGTCAGCACGGTCCAGTCGAGGACGAGGTCTATATCCTCGGAAAATCTATCCGTAATACCGTAGCATTTCGAAAGGCTCGTCCCGCCCTTGAGCCTGAGAATAGGGGAGAGGTCCGGATGCTCGAATATAATCATTAGCACCCGGCACAGCCAGAAATCCTTTTCCGCGGCGGCCGGAGTCATCCCCTTCTCCGCAGCCGTCTCACTGAAAATTTCCGCGAGCTCCGCCGGGCTGAACGCAGCGACTTTCTTCATGTTTGATTTTTAAAAACCGACTTGATAACTTCGTAGACCCAGCTCGTCGTGTATCGAGTGTCTTTCAATATCCGGGCGTGCTTTTCCGGGCTGAAATAATCCCTTATTTTCTGCTTCTCATTTTCAGTCAGCGTTTTCTTGTCCAGGGCCTTAACCGCCTGGACGACGAGATCGCTCTCGGAATATTTGAACCCAATATCGCTAAGAGCCGTTTTCTTGAATTCGAGCTCGATATTTCCGATTTTATACGCCCTGCTCCTGCCGTTACTGTAATAAAGGTATTTTGCCGGGACCTGTGTCGAAAGCCCGAGGACGTTTAAAGCAGTATTCCCGGAAACCTGTATCGACCAGCCGAATTTACGCGCCAGCGCACGGGCAACCTGATCGATATCCGGACTCATCTCACGTTTTAGCAGCTCGCTGAATTTTGGATAGTCGTAAATGCCCGGTATTACCCTGCGAATAAAGCCGTCAGCTAGTAGCCTGCTTAGAGCTTTATCAATAGTTTTATGCTGACCCAGACTGGAAAAATCTTTCTTGGAAAATACCGAACCCCTACCAGCCTCATAAAGTCTTTTTTTTATTTTATTCTCAATAGATTGCATGACATTCCTGAGGTATATCTTGTCACCAAATTGTAACATTTCAGAGACAAAACAGCAAGCAGAGGATTTCCAATGAAGAATCCGGATTCGATGGACACAACTCGGCTCCGAGCTTTGAAACCAGCTGCAACTACCATCCATTTGACATGGGCACGTCCACCCCCCGGCAGGTTTAATTCCCGGCTTACCTCCCCACCTCGTTAAACTCCAGCACCTCCGTTTCCTCCTCACCGGCGCGGAGCCAGTCCTGCATGTGCCGGTCGGCGAGCACGGTTTGCATGTACTCCCCCGCGAGGCCGGACGGCGTGACGCCGTACGTGCGGAACCTGAACGCGACAGGCGCGTACATCGCGTCCGCAGCCGAGAACGCCCCGAACAGCCACGGCCCGCCGCTCCCGTAACCCCGCCTCGACGTCTCCCATATCTCGATGACGCGCTCGACGTCCTTCGCCACGCCGGGCGTTACAGTAATCTGCCTTCCGACGGCCCTCGCGTTGTGCGGCATCTTGTCCCTTAGCGCCGCGAACCCTGCGTGCATCTCGGCCGCGACTGACCGCGCCGCAGCCCGCGCCTCCCTTTCAGCGGGCCAGACACCCGGATGGCTCTCGGCGAGGTACTCCATTATCGCCAGCGACTCCCAAACGACCGCGCCGCCGTCGATGTAAACGGGCACCTTCCCCGCGGGCGAGTATTCGAGTATGCGCTCCTTCATCCCCTCCACGAAAAGCGGTATACGCACCTCGTCGAAATCCACACCGAGGTGCTTCAGCAAAAGCCACGGCCTTAGCGACCACGACGAATAGTTCTTGTTTCCAATGACGAGCATGGGCTTGGACATAGCGATTCTCCTTGTTCCAGATGAGTATTCAACCCCCGGATACGAGATAAATTTACCCGGATAATCGATGCCTGACTTTAACCGGGGTCTTACCGAAAAAGGCATTTCAAATCGTCGGAATCGTGATTCACGGAAAGGCTATAAAACGGGAATTTATGTCGCGAGAAACCGTATTGCAACTTCCCCCGGCATATATTATCATCCTTATTGGTGAATAATAATCGGAAGAACTTTTATAACTCGGAAGTTTCTGTTTTCATTAAACTTTATTTACACACTGGAGGAAGAGGGGAATGCAAACATTCATATATCTGGTAATTGTCTTAATGGTATCCGTGTTCGCATCGGATGCGTCGCACGCCCAGGTTTTATACGGCGCCGCGACCGGCCAGACGTCGGGCAACGCGCCGAGCAGCCTGTACACGATCGATCCCGAAACCGGGGCCGCAAATTTGATCGGGCCCATCGGTTTCAACGGCGTTACGGGCCTCGAAATTCTGCCGGATGGCCGTCTCGTCGGCTCCGCGAACGCCGATACAGAAGATGGTAATGCAGCGGTGCTTATAGAGATAGACAGTGATACAGGAGCCGGGAGCCTGATAGGTATTCTGGGAAATTCTAGTAATCCGGGCGAATGCAGCAGGATGCCCGACATTGCTTTCAGCTGCGATTTGGGGCTTCTGTACGGTTATTCGGATTCTTGCAGCGGCAATACGGAAGGGCTTCATTTGATAAATCCAGACAACGGAGTCGCAACCCTGATAGGACCTTCCGGATTCACCGACGGTGGAAACGGCCTGGCTGTTCGGCCGGGAACGTCAACCATATTTGGCACACCTATCGACGCCACCGGGCTGGTTATACTAAATCGCATTACAGGCGCGGGCACCGTAATCCCCCCGAGTGTAGGCAATGTGCCGAATGCGATTAACGCCATGGACTTTAATCCCGAGACAGGCGTATTGTTCGGCTCCTTTAAAGATTCTGGGGATATTCTCGGTAATGGGGAGGATCTGGGTTACCTCGTTACCATTAATATCCCGGACGGTAACATAACGGTAATAGGGCAGACGGTTTTAGGGCTCGACGCGATCGTATTTTTCGAGGAATTCGAGGAATGTGGTTTTGTAGGATCTATCCCCACCCTTTCGGAATGGGGCCTTATAGCGATGGCGGGCCTGCTTGGTGTGATATGCCTCCTGGCTATTCGACGGAGAAAAGCGGCGGCCTGACCCGGCACGAGAAAACATAGCGAATAAAAGAAACAAAAAGGGAGCTTCGGCTCCCTTTTTAGCTCGTACCGAAGAATTTTCGAGCTCCACCGAAGGGTTTTCCCGCCCTCGCACGTATATACATTCAAAAGCAGGCCTGCTAAAACATTTCAGGGAGGCAGTAATGAAGAAATTAGTCACATATCTCTTGATTTTAGGACTCGGACTCTCTACCGCGATAGGCGCTTACGCCGGCGAAGGCTACAAGCACAAGGGCTGGCTCGACCAGGAAACCCTGGACAAGCTCCCGCCTGAAAAGAAAGAGCTCGTCGTGAACGCCCTCGACAAGGCCAGGGAAGAGAGCATGACCCAGAAAGACGACATCAAGGCCGCAATGGAGAACGTTAAAACGATTCTCACCGCGCCCGAGTTCGACGCAGCCGCCTACAAAAAAGCGACCGAAGAGCTCCAGACGCTGATGGCCCAGCGCTTCACGATTTTCTCCGACGCCATAGCCGAAGTCGCCCCTCAGCTCACGCAAGAGGAGAGGCAGATTCTCGCCGACGCGATAAAGGCCAAGTACAAGCATCACGGCAAGCGCATGTACGACAAGTCCGGCGCGAAGCAGCAGCTTAAGGATTCCGTCGAGCAGATGAAGAAGAATCAGCCTCAGCCGCCGGCCGAGCCGACAGAGAATCAGTAATAAGAGCATACCCCTTTATACATCCACCTCGTGAGCGGGCGCTGATGAACAACCGGTTCTCCGTTCTCAGCCGCCCGTTCCGGTGGTATCCTGTAACGGGTGACAAGGAAGACCCGGAAGCCGGACTCACCATGAGCAGTGAGATCAAGGGGCTGACCGACGAAGAGCTCATGACGGGGGTACGGGGAGGTAACAAGGCCTGTTTCTCCGAGCTCGTCGCGCGGCACACGCCCAGGTTCTACAGACTCGCTTACAGGATGACGTCTAACAGGGAAGAGGCGGAGGACATCGTGCAGGAATCTTTCCTCACCGTCTGGACGAAACCAGCGAGCTGGGACGAAGACAGAAAAGCGAAATTCACCACGTGGTTTTACAGGATAATCGCGAACGCGTGTATCGACAGGAAGAGGAAGCCCGCGCCCCTTCCGCTCGAAGACGGCTACGACCCGCCCGCGCCGGGCGGCACGGCCGAAGATATGGTCGAGATGAAACGGACGAAGGAAGAACTCGACGCCCACGTGTCGTCCCTTCCCGATTCCCAGCGTCTCGCCCTCGCCCTCTGTTTTTACGAAGGCGTGACGAACAGGGAGGCCGCCGACATCATGGGCATAAGCGTGAAGGCGCTCGAATCGCTTCTCATGCGCGCCAAGGGCTCGCTCAGGACGAAACTGGGAATTTACCGGCACAAAGAGGCACGTCATGGATAAGAACAGGTTCCTCGAATACATCGACATCTACGGCGCGGATCTAGGCGCGTGGCCCGAGGGCGTAAGGCCCGCGGCCGAGGCCGCCCTCGCGTCGTCGCCCGAGCTTGCGTTCATCCTCGACGAAGAGCTGCGCTTCGAGGCGCTCCTGTCCCGAAGCACGGTGGAAGGGCCCTCGCCCGGGCTCGAGGCCCGCATCATATCGGCTGCGTCGGGCGCGAAGAGCATGTCCTCCTCCGAGGCAGGCCCCGGGTTCCTCGCGGGCATATTCGCGGGCATTCCACTGTTCGTCCCCCGGTTCGCTCTCCCGCTCCTCCTGGTCCTCGGCATAGCCGCGGGCTACGTCCTCGCCAACTATTCCGATTCCGGCTACGACGACTCCGTCCAGCTCGCCGGCGTCCTCTATTACGAGGAGGGGATTTATGAGTAAGGCCATCAAGATAATCTTCGCCGCTTCCATCATACTCAACATACTCCTCGCCGGCGTGGTCATAGGCGCGTACTCCCACGGGTTCAGGGCGAAGTTTTCCATGCGGCACGACATCGACGAGGCCCTGAAGGACTTCCCCCCCGACAAGCGCGCCCTCGTGACAGGGGCTATGGAATCCCTCCGCGAGAACACAAAAGAGACGAAGAAGGAAATACGGGAGAGGCGAAGGGAGGTCCTCGAGATTCTCTCTGCGCCCGAGTTCGACCCCGCGCTTTACGATAAAAAAGTCGCCGAGCTCCACGCGCTCATGAACAGGCTCGGGAACGAGTTCGCCGACACGGCGCGCGACCTCGCCCTCGAGCTCGACCAGGACGAGCGCAAGGCCCTGGCCGAAGTCATCATGAAGAGGCGCGGCGGCAAACACGTATACAAGGAAAGGCGGGACGATCCCCCGGGCAAGCCGGGGCCCGGACCCGCAGACAGCGAAGATGAATAACGTCACACACGGTGCGCCGGGGGCCGACCGCCCCGACGTGCTCGCCCTCCCGCCCCTCATACTCCTCGGGTTCGTCGCCTGCGGTCTCCTCGCAAACCAGTTTTACGCCCTCCCGTTCGTAAGCGGAAATGCGCGCTACGTAACGGGGGCCGTCCTCGCAGCCCTCCCCTTTCTCATTACCGCCCTCGCGATGAAGGAGATGGGAAAGGCCGGCACGAACATCGACGTCCGCAAACCCGCGACGGCCATCGTCACGGGCGGCATATATGGCGTCACCCGGAACCCCATGTATCTCTCCATGGTGCTCATACTCGCCGCCGGCGGGTTTTTGCTCAACAACCTTTGGCTCCTGATTGCCGTCCCGATATTCGTCGCCGTCATGCAGAAGTGGGTCATCCAGCGCGAGGAGCGCTATCTCGAAAAGAAGTTCGGCGGCGTCTACACGGCCTACAAATCCCGCGTCCGCCGCTGGCTCTAGCGGTGCGCCACGCGTGCTGGATATCGACGTAGCAGCTTTGGAAATCCATAGCATTGCTCGGTCGTCCGTTCTATTTAATCACCAGCCTTGCCACGCCGAAGACATCGAGTGTATGAGCGTTAAAAATCCGACCTACCTTACTCTTCCCTCCCCCTCCCAGGGGGAGGGTCAGGGTGGGGGTATAGTATTTGGAGGATTTAGCGAAGGAACGATGATTTTGCACGCCTCGCGTGCAGGATTCCGAAGTAGCAGCAGTCTTGCTATTACCACCTGACGCGCTTCAGGTGACTTTAGCACCTTCTATGCTATGTCGAAAAAGACACTACGTGTCCCCGGCCCGGCGGCTCGCAGCCGCACGCAATCGAAGTAGCAACCCATTTCTATTACCACCTTTCGCGCTTCAGATGCTTCTAACCTCCGAAGGTGCTACGTCGAAAGACACACATACGTGTGTACTTTTGGTCAGTCAAAAGTAGAAAGCCTTATACCGACCTTACCAGTTAAGTATAGAACTTCCCCTTTAGCTAATAGAAACTCCCAGCAGTAAACAATCGAAGTAGCAGCGCTTTGCTAGATCTGCACTGACCGGCAACACCACCATTCCCATAAACCCCTCCCCTTTCGGGGAAGGGAAAACAAAGAGGATAAGGAGTGCGGGTTTTGATTGGCGCCGGGAGCCCCCAATCCGGTTCATGGGGCTCCCCCCGGCGCCGCATTATTCAGGAGGTCTTGAACGTCTCTCTACTTATACGTACGAGTGCACCTCCCGAAGCGGATTAAAAGCTACGAAAAATAGCGGCGCACCCATTGACACCGCCGCGCTGCCACATCACAATATCGAAATTCTTCACGACAAACCGAGGCTCCTAACAATGTTCAACCGAAACACGATCGAAGAAATAGCAGTAAAGAGCAAGGCCGGGAAATGGTCCTACCCCAAAATTTTCAACGCCCTGAAAGCCGCCGGAGTGGAATACTACGAAACGTCGGTATCGACGCACGAGATCTTCTACCACGGCTCGGGCGAGTCGTGGGCGGAGCCCGCGCCCGAGGGATTCGTGACGCTCGAAGTGAATCCGGTGTTCGACGCCGCAGGCGTCAGGGACGCGATACTCCGTAACCAGAGGAAAGAAACGAACTACACGGAATTCCTCCGGGGCATAGCCGCTGCGGGATGCACGCATTACAGGGTGGACATGAGCACCCGCGAGATAGCCTACATGGGCGGCAAGGGCGAAGCGTATATCGAAAGAGTCCCCGACTTCAAGGAATGACGGCGGCCTCTGCGTTCGGGACGCAGAGCCTCCACTGCACCCTTACATTCCGTCGAAATACATACATCTTGAATCGAGCCGGAGTATGCCGCCGCATTCATTACCCGACGCGCGAACAGTGATTCGAAGCACATCCCCTGCTACGTCGGAAAACACACTACGTGTGTTGCATTTCAATCAATCGATGTTTTAATAAACCGCTAATGGGAATTATCGGAAAGCCTCCGGCCCTGTCGGATGTACAGGAGGCGGACGCTCCGGCCGACGGCAAAGCCCGGGGACGCTGGGTGCTTGCCGCGACGATACTCGGCTCGAGCATGGCCTACATCGACGGGACTGCGATCAACGTCGCGCTCCCCGCGCTCCAGGACAAGCTCGACGCGACGCTGACGCAGGTGCAGTGGGTGGTGGAATCCTACTCCCTCTTCCTCGCGGCCCTCATACTCGTCGGCGGTGCGCTCGGCGACAGGTACGGGCGAAAGCTCGTCTACGGCACGGGCATTGCGCTCTTCGCCGCCGCATCCATAATCTGCGGCCTCTCTCAATCCGTCCACCAGCTCATCGCGTTCCGCGCGCTCCAGGGCGTGGGCGGCGCGCTGCTGATCCCCGGGAGCCTCGCGATAATCACGGCCTGCTTCGGCCCGGGCGAAAGGGGCCGCGCGATAGGCACGTGGTCCGCCTTCTCTGCGATAACGACCGCCGTCGGCCCCGTGCTCGGCGGCTGGCTGATCGAGCACGTCTCGTGGCGGTGGATATTCTTCATCAACGTCCCCATAGCGGCCGTGGTGCTGGCCGTTCTCGCGGCGCGGGTCCCCGAATCGAGGGGCGGCGCGCACGACAAGGAGATAGACTTCACCGGCGCGGCGCTTGCGACGCTCGGGCTCGGCGGCATAGTCTTCGGCCTGATAGAGTCGGCCAACCTCGGCTTCAAAAGCCCCGTCGTCGCGGGCTCGCTCGCACTCGGCGTGCTGCTGTTGGCCGCGTTCGTCCGCATCGAAAAGAAATCGCACAACCCGATGATCCCTCTTTCGCTCTTCGCCTCGCGCACGTTCACAGGCGCTAACGTCGTCACGCTCCTCATGTACGGCGCGCTCGGCGCGGTATTCTTCTTTCTCCCGTTCGCGCTGATACAGGTCTACGGCTATTCGGCGACCATGGCCGGGGCGACGGTGCTCCCGATAATCGCGATAATGTTCGTCCTCTCGCGCTGGGCGGGCGGGCTCACGGACAAATACGGCGCGAAATTCCCGCTCGTCGCGGGCACGGTTACGGGGGGCCTCGGCTACGTTTCGCTCGCCCTCTTCCACGGCGACGGCAGCTACTTCACGACGTTCTTCCCGGGCGTCGCCCTCCTCGGGCTCGGCCTCGCGCTCAGCGTGGCGCCCCTTACGACGGCCGCGATGAACGCAGTCGACGTCAGATGGTCGGGCACGGCGTCGGGCATTAACAACGCGGTTTCGAGGATGGCCGGCCTCATGGCTATCGCCGTCTTCGGCATCGTCATTCTCCACGCGTTCAACGTCAGCCTCGACAGGGAGCTCGACCGCGCGCGGATAGCGCCCGAGGTGCGCGAGATGCTCGCCGGCGAGAGGATAAAAATGGCCGGTGCGGAGATTCCGCCCGCGGTGGGCCCCGAGACGCACGCCGTCCTTGCCGCTGTGGTGAAAAGCTCCTACATCACCGGCTTCGACCTCGTCATCTACATGGCCGCCGCGCTGTCCTTCCTCTCCGCTCTTGTCGCCTGGTTTACGATAAGAAGGGAATAGACGGACCGTGTCCGCCGACAATCGAAGTGGCGGCGCATTGCTACTATCACCCGACGCGCTTTAGGTGGTTTTAGCAACTTCTATACTACGTCGAGAATCCCTTAATATTGCAAGCTGCGTAAGCAGCGCAGCAATACCCCTCCGGGCCGTCAAAATTCGCGCACGCCACGCGTGCTGGAAATCGACGTAGCAGAATTTGAAATTCATAGCATCGCTCGGTCGTCTGTTCCATTTAATCACCAGACTTGCCCCGCCGAAGACATCGAGCTTATGAACGTTAAAAATCCGACCTACCTTACTCTTCCCTCCCCCTCCCAGGGGGAGGGTCAGGGTGGGGGTATAGTATTTGGAGGATTTTGCGAAGGAACGATGATTTTGCACGCCTCGCGTGCAGGATTCCGAAGTAGCGAAAGCCTTGCTATTACCACCCGCCGCGCTTCAAGTGACTTTAGCACCTTCTATGCTATGTCGAAAAAGACACTACGTGTCCCCGGCCCGGCGGCTCGCAGCCGCACGCAATCGAAGTAGCAGCACTCCGCCATTTCACCTGCCGCGCTTCAGGTGATTTTAGGAACTTCGGCGCTACGCCGAAAATCACACGTACGTGTGTGGCCAGCAAAGGTAGAAATCTAGCACCTCACTTACCAACTAAGCACCGAACTTCTCCTCTGCCTTAAAGTCTTTGCCTGGCTGGACCAGCGTCCCTAAAAAAGGGAGCGTCAGGAATACGTAACGTATTCCTGACGCTCTAAAGGGGGGGTATGGGGTTATCTATGTTGTGTAAAACCTTTACCGGCCTTCCAGGGCTTCTCGCCCTGGTGCCGGCAGCCCGTAGACAGAGGGAGCTGCCGACATCAGGAGGCTTGCCTGATTTCGAAAAACGCCGACGTATTCACCGGCTCGGCCACTAAAACGCCGTCCTGCCTTAGCCCTTCCAGGTGAAGCCTCAAAGAGTCGAGCATTAATTCCTTTGTCTCTTCGAGCGTATCGCCCACGGCGACGCATCCCGGCAGGTCCGGACAATAGGCCGAAAAACAGTTATGCGACTGCTCTATAGTAATTTCGTAATGATCCTTCTGGGTTACTTCCTCGTGATCGAAGCAGTGCTTCAGTGAATAGAAGAGGGCCCCTTCCGGGAGTTCCTTGTCCATCTTGCAGTTTATAGTAAGCCTGGATCGTTTACTGCGCAGCTTGAACTGCCTGTGGCTCCCGCTTATTCTGACGAGATACCAGCCATTGTTCTCAACAAGGAACTTGATTACCTCTCTTACCTTCATCGCACCATCCTCTCCACGATATTGTTGGTATTTTCTCTTTATTCGGCGTCCTTGCGGTACATCAGAACATTGTCGAACTCACTCCCCGTCATGTTTTGGTCCAGATAATCGGAAATAGCCTCTTCGATTATCTTCGACTGACTCTTCCGCGACACGAACGAATAGAGCCTCAGTCTCTCATAAAGGAGGGCCGGTATGTAAAGCGACCCTCGGTGCATTCTATTCGGATTCGCTCTCTGCTGTATCGTTCCCGCTGTCATCTGTATCTAGTTATAGCATCATTACGTAATGATGTCAACCAGGTATTTTATTAAGGGGATAAAATTGCCTCATCCCGGCAGAATATTGCATAATCACAGCATGTTACGAGACGAAGAAAATATCACAGGAATTATCTGGACGCACCGTTAATTAATCGTGGATTGAGGCCCGGTCACCGTGTCCGTCGGAACGGCCGCGAGAAAGGCGCCTCCCCTGCGCTTTTTTCAAGCTCTAAGCGCCTGGTAAGACTGGATTTTCGTGAAGTCCCCCGGAACTCGGCGCACGACGCTGTCTACAGTGTCATACGTCGCCGGGGATAACTTTAATGAGCGGCGGAGCCCGTGGGCCTCGCGGTTATTCGCTGGAATGATCCCTGAAATCGAGTATCATCGATATATACGAGTCTATAAGCCGGAGAAACGTATTGGCCGGGAAGACATCCAAAAAGACGCCGAAGAAGTCGGAGGGGGCTGCGAAGAAGGCCGACTCGGGGCAGCCGAAACTCCTCTCCGGCGGCAATCCCCGGATACCCAAGGGCTACGGCGACGCCCCCGTGCAGGCTTATATCGACGCCATGCCGGGCTGGAAGCAGGGCGTCGGACGCCGCCTCGACGAGATCGTCACGCGCACAATCCCCGGCGTGTACAAGGCAGTGAAGTGGAACTCCCCCTTCTACGGATTCGAGGGCGAGGGCTGGTTCCTCAGCTTCCACTGCTTCACGAAGTACATAAAGGTGACGTTCTTCCGCGGCACGTCGCTGCATCCCGTCCCTCCCGGCAAGTCGAAACACCCGGAAGTGCGCTACCTCGACATCTACGAGGGTGCGCTCGACGAAGAGCAGTTCGCCGGCTGGGTGAAGCAGGCCGGCGAATTGCCGGGAGAGCACATGTGAGCGCCCACGTGTAGCGCGTTCCCGAAATCGAGGCAACGAGAAAAATGACGACAACCCCGAAGAAAACCAGGAGCGCCGCGAAGGAAACGAAAGGAGCGGGCTCCCCCTCGCGGCTGATAGACGCGCGAATCGACGAGCTCGGCGACTGGCGCGGCAAGACTCTCGCCCGGATACGCGCCCTCGTCAAGGAGGCCGATCCCGAGGTCGTTGAGGAATGGAAGTGGCGCGGCGTTCCCGTGTGGTCGCACGCCGGAATAATCTGCACCGGCGAGACGTACAAGAAGGCCGTGAAGATGACCTTCGCCAGGGGCGCTTCGCTCGAAGACCCTTCGGGCCTCTTCAACTCGAGCCTCGAAGGCAACACCAGGCGCGCCATCGACTTGCACGAGGGCGACGAGATCGACGAAAAGGCGCTCAAGGCCCTCGTCCGCGCGGCTGTGGCCCTCAACACGTCGAAGTGAGTCCGCTCGTCACTTTGCCAGTCATTGCTGTAGATGTTAAGTAATTCGGGGACAGGATTTAAGGAACTCTGCCGG
>DAOKYU010000015.1 GCA_035325995.1 Thermodesulfobacteriota bacterium
GAATGTCAGCGGACACAGTCCGCCGGGCCGGACACGTAGTGTCTTTTTCGGCATAGCGCGGGAGGTACCGAGATCACCGGAAGCACGTCGGGTGGCAAGGGCAGAACGATGCTACTTCGATTGTCTGCGGACACAGTCCGCACGGCCCGGAGGGGTATTGCTGTGCTGTATCCGGCTTCGCATGGCTTCGCCGCGACAAGCACGCGGCTTGCAATATGATGGATAAAAGATAGATCTCTCACGTTTGTTCGAGATGACAAAGTATAAGACTAGATCCTGAAACAAGTTCGGATTGACGGATTAAAAGAAGATTGCCGCGGTCGCTTCGCAACCTCGCAATGACTGAAAAACCCTTGACGGATTGCTGGCGGAAGTGGATTCCCGATAAATACATTCGGGAATGACAGAAAGAGGAAAAGCGAGATCCTGAAATAAATTCAGGATGACGGATTATGCCGATTGTGAAATTGCTAAGCTGTCAGAAGCGCGGCTGTTGGTATCAGCAATATACTGCGACTTCGATTTCCTGCGCACGTGGTGCGCCGCCTATTTGAACCAGCCGGCGCGGTAGAAGAAGTAGACCATGACTACCACGACGGCGGCCATGAAGAGGATGATCGCGTGGTAGGCGAATTCCCAGTGGAGGATGGGCATGTTGTCGAAGTTCATGCCGTAGATGCCGGCGACCAGGTTCAGCGGGAGGAATATGGCGGCGACGATGGTGAGAATCTTGAGCCTGTTGTTGGTCCTGTCCTGGAGCATGAGGTCGTAGTGCTGGTGGATGTCTTCGAGCCTACGCTCGTAGCGGCTGAGGAAACGGAAGCCGTTACGGATTTCCTCTTCCAGGTTTTTGAAGCTCTTCCCCAGCTTGCCGATGTCGAACGCCGTTCCGTCGTAAACGGTGAGGATGTTCGTGCAGTAGAGCTGGTCCTCGACCATTATGTTCACGCGGTCCACGTTTTTCTTGAGGTTGAGTATCGCGTCGATGTTTATCGTCAGCTTCTCGGCGGTCACCTCGTTGCTGAGGACGGTGATGTCTTCGCGGAGCGCCATGTAGAGGGCGTAGTTCTTCTCGACGAGCTCGGCGAGGATGTAGTAGAGGAGGGACGCTATCGTCGCCTTTTTCAAGTGGAGGCTCTCGCAGAGGTTCGAGGCGAGCCTGCTCATCATGCCGACTTCGTTTCTGTGTATGGTGATCAGAAGGGTGGGAGTGCAGAGAAAGGATATATATTCGATGACGAAATTCTCCGTGTCCTTTATGATGGGGAATTCGAAATAGAGCTCGAACTCGGAATGGGCGACGGGGAGGTTGCGGTCTCTTAAGACGTAGTCGTCTATTATGGAGTCGTCCTTGAGAACAGGGCGGAGGAATTCCCTGAGCTCGTCGGGGCCGGGGTCGAGTATGTCCACCCACCTGAGCCTGGCGTCGTATATCCTCCCCGGGGCGGGAACCTCGGTTTCCTCGGTCATGAGAAGGTTGTCGCCTATGGTGTATGACTTTATCTGCAAGCACGCCTCCCGGGCCGCCGCCGAAACCGCTTTGCGGCCGCCCCGTGCGAGTAGTATTGTAATGCGTATAGAAAATTTTAAAAGGAGCTTCATATGCTCTACATAATCGTGAAAACGGCTCTCTCGGCGGGCATTATCGTCGGGGCGTCGGAGCTCGGAAAGAGATACACGACGTTCGCGGCGCTGCTCCTGGCCCTGCCGCTTACGTCGCTCCTGGCGATGATATGGCTTTACGTGGACACGAAGGACGCGGCGCGCGTGGCGGAGCTTTCGACGGGGATATTCTGGCTCGTCCTGCCGACGCTGCTGTTTTTTATCGTACTGCCGTGGCTGATAAAGCAGGGGGTAGGGTTCTGGGCGGCGATGGGGGCGTCGGCCGTGGTTATGGTGATTTTCTACCTGGGCTATGCAGCCGTGGGGAAGAAGCTCGGGCTCCCGCTTTAGGCCCGTTATCCCTCGCAGAGCCTTTGCCTGAGCTTGGCCATGCCGGCGCGCATCCAGCTCTTTACCGTCCCCAGGGGCTCGTCGAGGTGGGCGGAAATCTCCGTCTGGCTCATGCCGTGAAAATAAGCGAGCTCTATAGACCGCCGCTGGGACGGGGGGAGCTCGGAGAGGGCGCTCTCGATGAGCTCGCGCTTCTGGCGGGTTTCGGTCTCCTCGTCGGGCGGGCCGGAATTGTCGGGCACGTCGTCGGGGAGAGGGTCCTGGAGGAGCCTCCTTTTCTTCCCGGACCTCAGCTTGTCTATTGCCCGGCTCCTGGTGAGCGTAATAAGCCACGCGGAGGGGGAGCCCCTGTCGGGGGAGTATTCGAGGGATTTCCGCCAGACCTGGTTGAAGACGTCGAGCGAGACCTCGTCGGCCTCGTCGTGGCTCGACAGTATCTTTACGGCGAGCCCGTAGACCTGCGAGATGGTTTTGTCGTATAGCTTGCCCAGAGCCGACTCGCATCCCCGGGCTATCTTGGCCAGGAGCTCGGCAAGCTCCTGTTCTAGCTGCGGCAGGCGGCCTCGGCCGCCGGAAGTGTCAGACATTCCTCCTCCAAAGCTCCGGTAACTAAATTTAACCTAATAGCCGTTTCATTACCAATCAATATTTATTGCACATTCGGAGCGGCCGTCCCCGTTTACGCTCCGGGGGGTTTTGCACGGTTATAATATTTGAAACAGGGTCAACCGAACCTTTGCCTACGCCCGTATATTTAAATAAGCGGCGGATTTATATATAATGTCAAAAAGTTCTGAAGGAAATACCCCGAGAAAATGCCCGATCAGATGAGCGAAGTGTCGAGGGAAGAGGAATTGATTCTGCTTTACGTGCTCGGCGTGCTCGAAGGCGAGGAGCTCGAAGAGGCGGAGCGCCTTATCGATTCGAACACGGAAGAAGTGAAGCGAATGCTCGCGGATTACGAATCCGTGGTCAGCCTCCTTCCCTACGCGGCGAAGCCCGCCGTTCCCTCCCCCGACATCAAAAAAAAACTCCTGGCTGACGTAAGACGCAGAAAGTCGCGCGAGATACGGGAAAGGACGGCTCCCGTAAAAGAAGGCTTCTTCGCAGGCCTGAGGCCGCTCTGGCTAGGGGCGGGTGCGCTCGCATCGGCGGCGCTCGTTTTCCTGGCCGTGACGAATATCACACTCAGGAGCACCATAGGCGAGAGGGACGCCGTGATAACGTCGCTTAACGACAAGCTCACGGCGAGCGAGGAAAGGGTGGAGAGGCTCGAAAACCTCATCGCGACGAAAGAGGGCGAGCTCGGCGGTCTCGAAACGAAGCTCGCGAGCCTCGAGCAGGTGACGGACTTCATGAAGGACCAGGATATAGTTCTCATTCAGCTCAGCAGCAAGGCCCCCGAGCTCAAGGCTTCGGGGAGGGTGCTCTGGGACAAGAACGAGCACGACGCGCTTCTTTATTGCCTCGACATGCCGGATGCCCCCGAGGGGAAGACGTACCAGTGGTGGGTCATCATAAAAGGCAGGCCGCGGAGCATGGGTATCTTC
Organism: Thermodesulfobacteriota bacterium; assembly: GCA_035325995.1. NCBI lineage: Bacteria > Pseudomonadati > Thermodesulfobacteriota > Thermodesulfobacteriota bacterium. The sequence goes on from DAOKYU010000015.1 coordinate 3,504, forward strand.
GACGTAAACGAGGAGGGGGACAGCATCGTGCACATAGATTCCCTTAAAAAGTTCGGCGACGTGAAGTCGATAGAGGCGTTTAAGGTGACGCTCGAGCCCGACGGGGGCGCGGAGGCTCCGACCGGAAAGCCTCTCATAGCCGGGGCGTCCATCTAGCCCGCGGTCTTCGGATCCCGGGGCCGGCTTCGGCGCCCGCCCGTGGAATGCACATGCAATATCCCGTTACAGCCGATTATACCGGGGATTCCGCCTTCTTCCCGGCCCTGTCCGCCTTGCATTTTTTTTCTACATCTTTTAAATTCTCTATTGGGTAAAGGTTCCGCTGTAAAACCACATCAGCACTGGAGGTACTGTAATGGCAAGAAGCGCCGACGGCAAGGACAATAACGGCAAGACGAACGGAAAATTCACATTGGGAGAGCGTTACGAAAAGGCGCTCGGCTACCCGCTTTTCGATTCGATATTCAACCGCCGTTCGAGGAGGTTCGGCCTCGGGATGAAGCTCGAAGACCCGACGCTCGGGTTCGAGTCGAAGTACGACCCGGTGCCGCTTGAAGAGATGGAAGAAGCCTTGCTCGTATGGGCCGGTACGGGTCTCACCGGGCTCTGCCTCGCCGACCTTCCGCCGGAAACGGGCATAGACCTCCTTTGCCAGTGGACCGGACGAACCTGGCCCTCCGCGTGCAACAATCACGGGACGGAGCTTTTCTTCACTAACGACAAGGGGCTCTATCACGTTAACGTCAAGAACATGCTGCCAAAGAACCACGAGCTCGACATGTTCTTCAAGATGGGGAGGGAAGACCGCATGGAGAGGATCATGGAGCTTTACCGCGAGAGCCTCGTAAAGCTCGAGGACGGAAGGGCCGACCTCCCCGACAGGATGCCGGGGCTCTTCGAGTTCAACCAGTGGAATACGAACAAGCCGGGGACGTCTGTCTTCATCCCGGTGACGGACGTGACCGAGGAATACATAAACCTCCTTCACCTTTATTGCAGCCACTCGTATGGATTTACGATAATCGACGACCTTACCGGGAAGCCGGCCGGCGTGGACAAGTGGATAAAGAAGGGGAGGCTGAAGGACGGCGTCAAGCTCTCGCTCTTCGACCTCGAAACCAGGATTCTCACGGGGCTCAACGTGGAGCAGGCCTTTATCTGCCAGAACATGAGCCTCGCGCTCCAGGCGCTCGGGCTCGCAGGATGGACGTTCAGCGGCTTTATACCGAGGTTCGCGCTGGGCGGCGCGCCGCAGCTCTTCAAGGGGCTCGGGTTCAGGTTCATACAGCCGAAGAAGGGGACCATCGACCCCCCGACGACCGTGCCCGTAGGAAAGGACGGCGTCTTCCAGGCGTACTGCCCGCCTTATTATAAGGATATGAACGAGGCCATAGACGCCTTCCACGAGCACAAGGAATCGGCGTGGAAGCCGGAGAAGCCGTTCCCGTACGCCGAGCCCGACAAGCATCTCATGCGCGCGCCGAGGCCGACCGAGACGACGATTCAGATCGTGAAGGACGTCGCGAACTATATTTACGATACGTACGGCAGGTTCCCGGCGTTCGTCGATCCGATGTACATGAGGCTCGTTTTCCAGGCGATGAATATAGACGTCGAGTTCTACGACAAATACTATCCGCAGGGCTCCTATTCGGACAGGCACCTGGAGGCCTTCCAAAGCCACACGGGGGCTGCTCACCAGGCGGCGCCCGCCCGTCCGGACGTGAAGACGGCCGAGGAAAGGGCCTCGGGCGGAGACAAGATCAAGGCTTAATTAAATTCCGAAACTTTTCGACCACGCTTGCGCCCGCCTTCCAAAGCGGGCGCAATTTATTCCCACACCGAGTATAACACTTGACAAACACTTAATAATTATCTACATTGGAATTGTAGCCGGGGGTATGCGCTGCGGCTTAATAAACGGTTGGGAGTTCCAAACATGAAGCGTTCAGACATTGAAAGGGATTTAGCGGATAGATTCAATCTTCAACCTTCCCAGTCCGAGCAGATTCTCGATACGATCATCGAGCACATGACGGGAGTACTCGAAGGCGGAGGCCGGATAGAGATAAGGGGATTCGGCAGCTTCTTCACGAAGAGCTACGGCTCTTACGAGGGCCGAAACCCCAGGACCGGCGAGAAAGTTACCGTGTCGAGCAAGAAGCTCCCGCATTTCCGCCCGAGCCGCGAACTCATAGCCAAGCTGAACGGCGAGGAGTAGAGCCGCCGGGCGGAGGACGAGGTGTTTCAGACGTGCTCCCGAGCCGCCCGAGGGTGATTGACAATTACGCGCCATCCGCTAGCCTCTTCCCTATGGCATTACTGAAAATACTCAAATACCCGGACCCTTTCCTGAGAAGGAAATGCGCCCCCGTCGAGGAGATAGACGAGGAGCTTCTTACGCTTCTCGATAACATGACGGAGACGATGTACGCCGCCAAGGGCGTCGGCCTTGCCGCGCCGCAGGTGGGCGCGGACAAGAGGGTTGTAGTCATCGACGCGAGCCCGTGGTTCAGGGACGGCGGCGAGGAAGAGGGCGAGGAAGAAGGCGAGCCCGGCGTAGAGGCGGATTCCGCCGGGACGGCGGACGCGGAAGAGGCGCACGAGGAGTGCTCTCATTCCGGCGAATGCTCTCATTCGCACGACGAAGAGGAGTACGACGGGCCGGGGCTGATGGAGCTGATAAATCCCGTGATCGTCCATTCCGAGGGGTCGGCGCTCGGCGAGGAGGCGTGCCTCAGCATCCCGGGGTTTTCGAGCGCGGTGAAGCGGAAGTTCAAGGTGGTCGTCGAGGCCTATAACAGGGACGGCGACCTGATGGAGATAGAGGCCGAGGACCTGCTCGCGAGGGTGTTTCAGCACGAGATCGATCACCTGGACGGGGTGCTTTTCATCGACAGGCTGAGCCGCTTGAAGAGAGAGCTTCTCGTGAGGAAGATAGAGAAGGTATTGGGGAAGGAAGGCAGGAAGACGGCGGCTGTTTAATCGAACTACGTAGACCTACTTATAGAATAATTTCTAACACATCTTTTCTCACAACGCAGATTGAAAGTTTGTACTATTGAGATTAATCTATGTTTTAAAGGACATGGAGAAACACTACCTTGTTTTAGATCAGTATAGAGAATCAAGTGAATATAATGATTTTTTGGGGAAGTTCTATCATTTTCCAAAGAAATACCTGAATCTTCTATCTCAACCCAATATTGAATTTGTATATTATGAGCCAAAGAAAAATGGAGATGGAGTCTATTTTGGCTACGGTAAAATTTGTAAAGAACCGTTTGAAGACAAACGTGAATCAAATCATTATTTTGTTGAAATAGCCGAGTATAAACCTTTTACAGACCCTGTCCCTTTTGAGAACGGTTCGGGGCCTAGGGAAGTCAAGCCGTTCTACAATCCACAAAATGCAGTTAGAAGAATAGAAAATGAGAGATTGGAAGGAATTTGTCTCGACGGAGGCATCCAACTTAATTTCAAAGCAGATGCACATTTAATCACCGTATTAGGTGAGCAGTTAATTGCATCTGAAAAAGTTGGGATTCTCGAGTTGGTAAAAAATTCTTATGATGCTGGAGCTACATATTGCAAAGTGATTATAGAAAAGGTGGCTTCACTTCCACAGATTGACAAGTCCCAATACGAATTCGATAAATACGAAGGACCGGTAATTGTTATAGAAGATGATGGTATAGGGATGACCAAAGAAGTTATAGAAAATGGGTGGCTGAGACCAGCATCCACTTTGAAAACAAATATCAAGGAGCGTCTAAAAAATGAAAAGGAAGCTGCAATACAATCAGGAAGGTTGGGTGCATTTCAAAGTCTAACACGGGAGTTACAGAAAGAATATAAAAATAGGGTTCCGCTTGGCGAGAAAGGTGTAGGAAGGTTTGCAGCACATAGGCTTGGGAAATATTTAGTTATTAAAACCAAGCCCAGAAATCTAGAATATGAATATGTCCTGAATATTGATTGGACAAAGTTTGATATGATGCATAGTGCGATGAGAGATTTGGATTCCATTGGAGTCAGCTTAAGGAGGCAAGAGCTATCCCGTAACTATGGTGAGACGGATTCAGGCACTCAGATAATAATTTATGGTGGTAGGAAAGGTTTTGAATGGACGGAGGAAACGGTTGAACAATTAAATCGTACAATCCATAATTTGAATTCTCCTAATCCTAATCCGGACAAGAATCGTACAAAATTTCAAGCTATGCTTGTTTGTCCACAGATTCCCGATTTAAAGGAACGAGACTATATTAATGACTACCCTCCAAACTTTACATTTGACGGACTAGTTGATGAGACCGGATTACTCGACTATAAGATCAATTTCAATCCTCCGAATTCCGTTCCTATGACTCCTGATGAAGAGTCTTACAAAATTGATTTAAGAGCAAACACCAATGACCAAGATTATTGGAGAATCGATTCTCAAGATTCTCTCCGTTATCCTGAATGTGGACCTTTTTTTATACACCTCGATATATGGTATAGAGCAAAACCATGGGTAGACGGCCCGGATTCAAGAGAGTTTCTTAATTATCTTTATGATTTTGGAGGGATTTCTATATACAGAGATGGAATCAACATATTACCTTCAGAATTGGGAGCGGAGACTGATTGGCTTGGTCTTGCTAAGAGGCACGAAAAAGTTGGCTCTCGTATCTCATATTACAATATGATAGGGAATATAGAAATTGATCAGTTTGATAATCTAGCATTAACTGATAAAACGGATAGAGAAGGATTAATCAGGAATCGTGCATATTATGATTTAGTAAAGCTAATACAGCCTATTATTATAAATATAGCTGAACAATTTTTTAGGTTTAAACGTGATATTTATTCAAATCTAACCAAAGGTATTACTAGGGATCCTGAAATATTAGGAGGGAATGTAGCAGACGGCGCAAAGTTGGTTTCCAAGATAAAAGAAAATTATCCCATCATGGAGGATCCGTTCTCAATATTATCCCAGTTAGGTGAATCGATGGAAAGAGAAGATAAGTTGATAAATTTGGAATCCTCTTTAAAGAATTTAAAATCCAGTCTTGAACTTATCGAAGAAGCGCAGAATTTATTGACTGAACAGGCAGGATTTGGATTAGCTATTGCTGTCTCTGTGCATGAAATTGCCAAAATAACTTCAAATTTTTACAATGGAGTAAATGAGATTATCAAGAGTAGTAAATTTGATAAAGAAAAACTCAATGATTTACAAGAAGCTTCGTCTTCATTAAAATCTGAATTGAAAAGACTTAGTCCACTAAGAGCGATTAGAAATGAAAAAAGGATGGAATTTGGTGTATATAAGGTGCTTAAATTCACGCGTGAAATGTTCAAGAGACGATTTGAAAAGCTAGGCATTGAGTTTAACATTGACCATGATTCCGACATTGATATTTATGCCAGATACGGTGCAATTGTTCAAATTTTTTCGAATTTGTTTGATAATAGTTGTTATTGGCTAAATACGTTGAGTCGTAGTAGGAAAAGAATAATATCTGTTAAAATCAATTCAAAAGATCGGTTTGTAATAATAGCAGATACTGGCCCGGGAATTCATGATTCAATTCGCCCTTATTTGTTTCAACCAGGTTATAGTTTAAAGATTCCACCAAGCGGTTTGGGTCTTTACATTTCTAAATACTACATGCAATCTTTTAAAGGTGATATTTATTTAACTACTGAAAGAGAAAGGTTGAAAGATTTTTCTGGAGCCCAATTTACTATTGATTTTGCAAAAGTCCCATCCAAGGGTTGGGGATAAAAGATGAAGTACTCTATATGTGTTATTGATGACGACATTCCTGCGAATCAGCTAAAAGAAATCGAAGATTTTGATAGAATTACTTCATCGAGTTTAAAGTATCTTTTGGATGCGAAACACAACATTATTTGGAATGACGTAAATATAAAAAATCTAATTGAAGAAATAATTAAAAATGAACAAACATGGAAATTAGATGCTTTTACGAATCCAAATATTTTTTTGAATTATATCTCAGAAGAATATTACAGACCTCAAATAATTATATTGGATTATGACATCCCAGGTGTTGACGACTTCGAAACCACTTTGCAGGAATTGTTAGAAAGGAGTTTTTCGATTGTCTATATTTATTCAAAACTTAGTAAGGATGCTATAGCATTAGACGGTATTAAGTCATCGGAGAGATTCAAACAGTATTCCGAAAGGATTCAGTATATATACAAAGAAACTAAAAATTCTTTCGGAAAGCTTTTGGAAAAGGTCGAAGAAATCAATAAGAAAAATATTTCCTTCATTTTTGGAGATGAACTAAGAAAAAAAACACTAAGAGCCCTTGATAATTTATTAATTGATATCGGCAAATTAACGTATAACAATATTGGCAATTTCATATCATTCAACGATTCTGATAAATCTGAATTGATAGATTTAATTGGCCATCAAGTTAAAAGTGCGATATCTTTCTCAAATTTGGAAATCCCTCAGTCTGATAGATCGAGGTTAGACGATTATCACAAAGTATTAGCCAAAAAGCTATGGTCAAATTGGATTTATTTTAAGAACGGTTCTCAAGATTTTATGGTCAGAAGGGGAGATATTGTCCAATATAGTAACGATATAGATACGCTATATATGGTGGTTACCGGAGATTGTGATTTATATAGATTTTGGAAAAAGAGTTTTGGTTTTGTTAATTTACTTCCACTTCATAGACTAGATAATACGATTGGTATAGATTTGAAGATAAAGTTTGCAGCATCTAATGTGGAGAAAACACCTCCCTTTAGTTCATTAACTAACAGTAGAATTAAAGGAGTATCCACAGGGCCGATAGTCTTGCCTTTTATAGACATTAATGGTCAGTATTACAATTATATCGGGCTTCCAACAAAGCTTAGTTATGTTTATATCAAACCACCGAATGGGTTATCAAGAAAGAATGGTAATGATTACAGATTAACATATCAAAGATGGAATTATCGGAAGAAAAATAAATATAAAAGATTGTATACAATGACAGAACCTTTTTTGACTCCACTAGTTACGAATGTAATACAGAACATCTCAAATTTAGGTGTGCCTGATTACCCGAAGTACGTTGGGGAAATAATATCTAAAGATATTGAGAATATCTTGAAATGACTCTTACATCCATGGATATATTTTGCGGATGCGGTGGACTAACACAAGGGATGCGTGATGCAGGATTCACGGTTCTAGCCGCATTAGACATTGATCCTGATGCCGTTAAAACATTTAATTTGAATCATCCTAATACTAATGTTTATAAAGATGATATAAGAAAATTTGACGCCACAGCGTTGAAGAAATTATTAAAAGGACAAAAGTTGCATCTTCTTGCCGGATGCCCCCCGTGTCAAGGCTTCTCTTCCGTGCGAAGACTGAATAAAGGAAAACCGGTCGATGATGACAGGAACGATTTGGTAAATGAATTTTTAAGATTTATTGAAGAATTAGAACCCTTAACCATCATGATGGAGAATGTGCCTGGATTGAAATCATACAAATTGTTCCATCTCTTGGTTAACAAACTCGATGAACTAAAATATAAGTGTGATGTTGGGATTGTTGATGCCCAAAATTACGGTGTTCCCCAAAGACGTAAAAGATTAGTCTTGATCGGCTCAAGGTTAGGTGAAATTAAAATAGCTCCGCCGTCTGGAGAGAAAAAAACAGTTGAACAGACGATCGGCTATTTGGAAAAGCCTGAAGATAGTGAAGATCACTTGCATAGAATTTTAATGCGGCACAGCGAAAATGTTCGAAAGAGAATAGCTTGTACTCCTAAGGATGGGGGTAGCCGAAAAGATCTGCCGCCTGAGTTTGATCTGCGATGCCACAAAAGGGAGAACATAGGTTTTAGAGATATTTATGGTCGTCTTAAATGGAAAGATGTTTCCGGTACAATTACCAGCGGTTGTTTGAATCCTTCCAAAGGCAGGTTCTTACATCCGGAGCAAGATAGAGCAATTACTCCTAGAGAAGCTGCATTATTGCAGTCTTTCCCTTCTACCTATCAATTTCCTACAAACCTTTCCAAAAAATCGTTAGCTACTTTAATTGGAAATGCACTCCCCCCCAAGTTCAGTTTTATTCAATCGAAGAATATTAGAGATCACTTGGAGGAATATCTTGCCTGATGTCTTCTCGAAGGAGAAGCGGTCCGAGATTATGAGCAGAATCGGACCGAAGGATACAAAACCGGAGTTGGCAATCAGAAAATTAGTGCACTCCATGGGCTATAGATTTAGGCTTCATGTAGAGGACCTCCCGGGGAAACCCGATCTAGTGTTCCCGAAATATAGAAAAGTTATTTTTGTCCATGGTTGTTTTTGGCATGGCTGCGAAAGATGCAGCCGTTCGAAACTACCGGACACAAATTATGATTTTTGGAGTGTGAAAATTGGAAAAACGAAAACTAGAGATAAGAAGAAATATCAGGAATTAGAAACTCTGGGATGGGATTATTTGGTTATATGGCAATGTGAAATAAAAACAGATTACATTGATCAGATTTCCGAAAAGATAGCGAACTTCTTGAATTGACAATACCATCCATCTGAATCTCTGATTTTGTAATGGTATCCCTCCTAGACAACCCCGCGCTTTGCAAATAGACTAAACCGCCATGCAGTCGAAACTCTCGAAGGAAATAGCGCCGTTTTACGTTCTGGAGGTTCTCGAAAAGGCGCGCGAGATAGAGGCCACGGGCGCGGACGTCGTGCATTTCGAGGTCGGGGAGACGGATTTCGGAAGCCCGGCAGCCGCGTGCGAGGAGGCGATAGCCGCTATTAACGAGGGCGATACGCGCTACACGCACAGCCTTGGGATACGCGAGCTCCGCAGCGCCATAGCGGACGATTACAGGGGATCGTACGGCGTGGACGTATCGCCGGACAGGATCATCGTGACGATGGGCAGCTCGCCGGCGCTGTTCATGTCGATGCTGGCGCTCGTCGACCCGGGCGACGAAATCATAATCACCGACCCGCACTACGCCTGTTATCCGCAGCTTATAAAGATAGCCGGCGGCGTGCCGAAGAAGGTGCGCATATACGAAGAGGAAGGGTTTCAGCCCGACGTCTCGCGCATCGAAAAGGCCATAACGCCCCGGACGAAGGCGATCCTTGTAAACTCGCCGGCGAACCCGACCGGGGTCGTGCTCGACCCGGACGTGCTCCGGGGGATAGCCGGGCTGGGAGTGCCGGTCATATCGGACGAGATATACCACGGGCTCGTGTATTCGGGCGGGGCGCGGACGATGCTCGAATTTACGGGCAACGCCATAACAGTGAACGGTTTTTCGAAGCTCTACGCCATGACGGGCTGGCGGCTCGGATACGTCATAGTGCCCGAAGCGCTCGTCAGGCCTGTGCAGAAGCTCCAGCAGAACCTCTTCATATCGCCGAGCCCGATATCGCAGCGCGCGGGCGTGGCGGCGCTCAAAAAGGGGAAGGGCGACGCCGGAAGGATGGTGAAGGAGTTCGGCGAGAGGAGGAAGAGGATGATAGAAGGTCTCAGGCGCCTCGGGCTCACGTCGTCCGTCGAGCCGACGGGGGCGTTTTACGTGTTCGCGAACGTGTCCCGGCTGTCCAGCGATTCGCTCGCGCTCGCCTTCGACATACTCGAAAAGGCGCACGTGGCGGTGACCCCCGGGGCGGATTTCGGCGAGGGAGGGGAGGGGTATCTCAGGTTCTCCTACGCCGCCGCACCCGATAAAATAGACGAGGGCCTCAGGAGGCTCGCCGCATACATGGAAGAGAACGCGAAATAACCGTATGAAGATACCGTCCATTGCAGAAATAGACATAAAGGAAAAGAAGGTTTTTATAAGGGTGGACCTGGACGTGCCTGTCGATAAATCCGGCGCGGTCGGGGAGGTATGGAAGATAGAGCGCATACTGCCGACCGTGAGATACGCCCTTCAGCAGAAGGCGAAGGTGATCCTCGCCGCGCACAGGGGGAAGCCCGGGGGGAAGGTGGTAAAGCGCTATTCGCTCGAGGCCGTCGGGGCAGAGCTGTCGCGGGCGCTCGGGTGCGAGATATATTTCCCGGAGGATTCCGTCGGCGACGCGGTGAAGAAGGTGTCGGTGGACATGCCCGCGGGGAGCGTCATGCTGCTGGAAAACCTCGATTTCCATAAGAAGGAGCTCGAAGACAGCGTGGATTACGCGAAGAGGCTCGCCGAGATCGCGGACATCTACGTGAACGAGGCGTTTACTGTATCGAATCAGAAGCGCGCCTCGCTCTCCGCCATTACCGGATTCTTCAATACGGTGTGCGTCGGGCTTTCGTTCAAGAACGAGGTAGAGAGCCTGGACAAGCTCGTAAATCCTGAGCGGCCCTTCACGGCCGTCATCGGCGGGAAGTGCACGGCGCAGAGGCTCGCGCTCATGGAAAAATTCATGGACAACGTGGATTCGTTCCTCCTCGGGGGGGCCGTCGCCAACCTCTTTTTGAAGACGCTCGGCAAGGAGACGGGGAGGTCCGAGGTCGATCAGTCGATGATCTACAGCGCGAAAAAGCTCATCTCGTCGTCCGCGACGAGGGGCATAAGGTTCATAGTGCCCGTGGATCTCGTAACCGTCCGCGGGGATTTGAAGAATGATTCGCCTTCCTATATAATTTCGGACAATAATATCCCGACAAATTCGACGACGGTCGATATAGGGCCCGAAACGGGGGCCCAATTCGCTAATAATATATCGGGAGCGAGGACGGTTTTCTGGAACGGGCCGCTCGGCATTTGCGAGGAGCCAGGGTTCTTCGAGGGGTCGAAGGCCGTGGCCGAGGCGATTGCGGAGTCGGACGCGTGGGGGGCGGTTACAGGCCGCGACACTGCGCAGATCGTCCACGACATGGCCGCCGAGGGGCGGGCCGGTTACGTGTCCCGGAGCGGCGAAGCGGCGATTGAATACATCATCAACGGCACTTTGCCTGCGATCGCCGCGCTCGAAGAAAGGATTAAATGAGAAAAAAGCTTGTTGCAGGCAACTGGAAGATGAACATGCTGGGGAAGGAGGCGGGGGGGCTTGCGAGAGGGGTCGCGGGCGGAGTTACCGGCATTGCGGACGAGGTGGACGTCGTGCTCGCGCCGCCGTTTACGGCGCTTCGCATAGTGGCCGAGGCAATAGAAGGGACGGGGGTTCAGCTCGGCGCGCAGGACGTTTTCTGGGAGGAGATGGGCCCCTACACGGGCGAGATATCCCCGGCGATGCTCGTGGACGCCGGGTGCGAGTGGGTGATAATCGGCCACTCGGAGCGGAGGAACATATTCCACGAGACGGACGCGATGGTGCGGAAGAAGATAGACGCCGCGCTGGCCGAGGGGCTAAGGGTTATCGTGTGCGTCGGCGAGACGCTCGAAGAGAAGGAAGGCGGGAAGACCGTGACCGTCGTCGACGGGCAGGTCGAGAGCGCCCTTTCGGGGCTCGAAATCAGGGACCCGTCGCGGCTCGTGATAGCGTACGAGCCCATCTGGGCCATCGGGACGGGTCATAACGCCACCCCGGACGAGGCCCAATTCGTCCATGCCACAATTCGTGAAATAGCAGGTAAAATATTGGGCGACATTGCGGACCGCATAAGGATCGTATACGGCGGAAGCGTAACCGAGGACAATATAGCGGAGCTTATGGCCGAGCCCGACATAGACGGGGCGCTCGTCGGAGGGGCGAGTCTCCGGGCGGACGCAATGACGAGCATAGTGCTGAAAGCGGGAGAATAGAAAGTGGAAATAGTAATATTGGCTGTTAAGGTGTTGCATATAATAGTGAGCATTCTGCTCATCCTGGTGGTTTTGCTCCAGCCGGGAAAGAGCGGCGACCTCGGCTCGATATTCGGCGGAGGGACGAGCGAATCCATATTCGGATCGAGCGGCGCAGTGCCGTTCCTGGTTAAGGTGACGAGGGGGCTTGCGGTGCTGTTTTTCCTGACGTCGCTCTCGCTCGGGTATTTCGCCATGGACGGCGGAAACAAGTCGGTAATATCCGACATACCCGCCCCGGTTACGGAGACAGCGCCGATGGATAGCGGCGACGGCGGAATGAGCACCGAAGGCGGGGCCGCCACGGAAGGCGCGCCCACCGAGGGCGGCACGCTGAATGCGCCCGCGGATTCAGGAGCCGAGAACGCTCCTTCGGGCGATGCGCCGGCAGGCGACGGCGGGGCTTCTCCGGACACCGGAAGCTCGCCGGAATCCGGACAGAATCCCTGACGATTTCAATAATAAATATAGGAAGAGCCGGTCTCGGGCGTTTCCCGGGCTTTAGAGGCCCGGGCGGGGCGCCGGTTCCTTGAACGCTCTTCAGGCATTAAGTATATTAAACTTTAGACAACTTCCGGAGGTATTGTAGAAATGGCATATGTTATTGCGGAACCGTGCATAGACGTTAAGGATAAGGCCTGCGTCGAGGCGTGCCCGGTTGATTGTATATATGAAGGCGACGAGCAGCTTTTCATACATCCGGAGGAATGTATAGACTGCGGTGCATGTGTGGACCCGTGCCCGGTGGACGCAATTTTTCACGAAGACGAGATACCCGAGAAGTGGAGCGAGTATACCGCCAAGAACAAGGATTTCTTCGAGGGCAAGGAAGGGCTCGAGCCGGCGAAGAAGGACTGAAGGCGGGGAGGATCGCCCGGCTTAATCTGAAAACCAGAGGGGATGTGCTTCGGCATATCCCCTTTTTTTTGCCCGTTTGACTGAGGTGAGACAGTTGAACAAGACAAGAGCGAAGAAATCCACCGGGAGCGCGGCGGCGAAGAAGAAGCGCGCGCTCGAAATACTTTCCATCCTGGAAACCGAGTACCCGAACGCCAGATGCCACCTGAATTACACGAGCGCGCTCGAGCTTCTGATAGGGTGCATACTGTCCGCGCAGTGCACGGATAAACGCGTGAACGAGGTTACGCCGGGGCTCTTCGAAAAGTATCCCACGGCGGCCGATTTCGCACGCGCCGACAGGGACGAGCTCGAAGAGGAGATACACTCCTGCGGCTTTTTCAGAGCCAAGGCGAAGTCTATCGTGAACTGCTGCAAGGCGCTCGTAGACGAGCACGGGGGGAAGGTGCCGGCGACGATGGAGGAGCTTACGGAGCTCGCCGGGGTAGGGCGTAAGACGGCGAACGTCGTCCTCGGGAACTACTATAAAATCCCCGGGATAATCGTCGATACGCACATCATGCGGCTTTCGAAGAGGCTCAAGCTGACGGAGCACTCGGACCCGGAGAAGATAGAGTTCGACCTCCGCGCCCTGATACCCGAGCCGAGGTGGACGTTCTTTTCGAACTCGCTCGGCGATCACGGGAGGACAGTGTGCTTCGCACGGAAGCCGAGGTGCGGGGAGTGCGTGATAAGCCACCTGTGCCCGTCGGCGGGGAAGGTGTGAGGGGAGACCAAGAACGCTTTTTACAGATTTCTGTCTGGGCAGATTTTCTTTTGAGAAATCTTATCAAATGTGAAAAATCTGCTTTTATCTGCCACATTTAAGTATGATAAAATATTCATAGACAAATGAATGATACAACTAATAGGTATCTCAAAACAGTCGATGATTTAGAGTACATAACCGGTATTGCTTGGAGTATGTCAATCAATACCCATGGGCGTGATGTGAATAGCTGGCGTTTTGAGTATTGTTCATATGTTTTTGGAAAATTGTGCTTACATGCAAATGCCATATTGCAATTAATCCCAGAGATAGATACTAAAGAGAGGTATTCAAAATCGATTTGGAATATCTCTTCAATCGCAGTTCTTATCAGAGCACTGATAGAAACTTACTACGTGTTTTTTTATTTGGGTGTAGACAATGTTACTGATGAGGAATTGGAGTTTCGACATCGTTTGTGGAAGTACCATGGGAAGAAGGAACGACTTGATATGCTTCGAATTATAGAATCAACTGACCCAGTTGTAACTAAGCTTACGAAGGATGTAGAAATTCTAAGAGACTCTGTAATTACTCATACTCTGTACCAATCCTTAGAATCATCAATTAAGAAGAAAATCCGAAGAGGGGAAATGGGAATACTCCATAAGAACTCCGAATTGTCGAAAAGGGCGGGAATTGATCCCAACTATTACAATTCAGAATACAAATATTTATCGGCTTATGCTCATGCGACTCCTTTCGCGTATAGTCAATTAAATATCTTTCGTGCGGGAGATGCTGCATCATTAGCAGTCATAAGAACCATCTTAGAGGTGGGTACAGCATATCTTTGTCATGCAGTTAGGGATTTTGTGAAGATTATGCCAGACCAGGAAAAAGATTTGGATGAAAGAGCAAAAGAACTGGTAGATATCTGGGATGATATTTGTAGGAACGTAACAAAACAGAATTTAGAAGAAGAGAGATAGTCCGAATTCTGTTTTATGTACTGCAGTATTACAAAAATGTGAAATCCTGAATTAAGCTTCCGTCTTCACCAAGGCTTCACCGGACAGGCAGGATGACGGATTAAAAGCAAAAGATTAAAAAGAATGGATTCCCGATGTATAGGCGGCTTCTGAGCGGTACCGGATGAACGCTTGCCCCTTCAGGGCGTAGTCGTCCGGTTCTTGCGCACGCTCAGAACCGTTGAATGACGGAAGTGAGGTGATTCCTCGCGGGCTCGGCATCGTAGCTCGGAACTACGATATCCTTCCCGGTTAATCACGTGGCGTTTGGCTTTCCTCCTCCGCCTTTACAAACTCGGTATAATATCCCGGAATGAGGGCGAGGTATAACTCGTATCACGATTATCTGAAGGAGCGGTTCGGGTGCCGGGTGAACAAGGTCTCGGTGGACATGGGGTTTACGTGTCCGAACAGGGACGGCTCACTCGCGCGCGGAGGCTGCGTTTACTGCAACAACGACAGCTTCGTTCCGCCCTACGCCCGCGCGCGGTTCCCGATGCACGACCAGCTTACGCGCGGCATGGAGTATCTCTCCAAAAGATTCAAGGCGAAAAAGTTCATCGTCTATTTCCAGGCATACACGAACACCTACGGCGGCGCGGACGAGCTCGAAAGGATGTACAGGGAGGCACTCAAATACGAGGGCGTCGTCGGCATAGCGGTCGGCACCAGGTCCGACTGCATCGACGAGGAGAAGCTCGACATGTTTGAAAGGCTGGCGAAGGAGTGCTACGTCTCGGTCGAGTACGGGATAGAGTCGATATACGACAAGACGCTCGAATTCATGAACCGGGGGCACGATTACAGGTCGGTCCTCGGCGCGCTCCGCATGTCGCAGGGGAGGGGGTTCGAGATCGGGGCGCACGTGATAATGGGGATGCCTACCGAGACGCGGGACGAGATGATGGCGACGGCGGCGGAGGTATCCGGCCTCGGAATCGACTGCTTCAAGGTGCATAACCTCCACATCGTGAAGAACACGCCGCTCGAAAGGATGTACAGGACTGATCCTTTTCCGCTCTTCGGGTTCCGGGAATACATCGATTTCATCGTGGAATTTCTCGAACGCCTCTCGCCGGGGATGGTCGTCGAGCGGCTGTTCACGGACACGCCGCGGCAGCTCCTCGTAGCGCCGGACTGGGGGAAATCGCACATACAGGTGATGCAGGCGATAGAGGCGGAGCTCGAAAAGAGGGACACGTTCCAGGGGAGGCTGTATAGTCCGCAAGACGGGGCAGCAGCCGCTTCGGCCCTTTAATCAAGCCCGATTCCGGCCGGATCGCCCACTCTAAAACCCCTCCACCATACCTTTCCCGAAGCCGTCGGCTGTCTGTGAGCTTTTGCGAATGGGCGATATACTTTTTCATATCTTGGGTTAATATTGATTGAGTAAAACCGGAGGAACAGATGATAAAAAGCTCGAACCCCGCGCTGGGGGATAAAACGTTCGAAAATCTCCAGCCGGCAATCGCCGCCGAAGGGCGGATGACGATAAACGGCACCATAAACAAGACGCTCATACTGCTCGTCCTGGCTCTCGTACCGGCGGCGTGGGTGTGGGATAAATTCTATAAGGGCGGGGCCGAGGCGGTCGGCAACTGGATAATGATCGCCGTGATAGCCGGGCTCGTCGTCGCGATGGCGACGATATTCAAGAAGACGTGGGCCCCGTTCACGGCGCCCCTTTACGCCGTCATCGAGGGCGTCGTCATAGGCGGCATATCGGCCATAGCCGAGGCGCAGTTCCAGGGCATCGTGTTCCAGGCGGCGGCGCTTACGTTCGGCACTTTGCTCGCCCTTCTCGTCGCGTACAGGACGGGCGTGATAAAGGTGACGGAGAGGTTCAGGCTGGGCGTCGTGGCGGCGACGGGCGGCATATTCGTCGTCTACCTGGTATCTATAGTGCTCGGATTTTTCGGAGTGAACGTTCCTTTCATCCACTCGGGCGGCCCGATAGGCATACTGTTCAGCCTCTTCGTCGTCGTTATAGCGGCGCTTAACCTCGTGCTGGATTTCGACTTCATCGAGCGCGGCTCCGCCGAGGGGGCGCCGAAGTACATGGAATGGTACGGTGCGTTCGGCCTCATCGTAACGCTGATCTGGCTTTATATAGAATTCCTGAGGCTGCTCACGAAGCTCAGGCAGTGATTCATTCGAAATCAAAAAATCAAGCGGAGGCGTAATTTGAAATTCAACATTTTTGCAAGAACGGCGGTGCTCGTAATCCTGGCGATTGCGGTCCTTTTCGGCGCGGCGGGGGCATCGCTTGCCGCGGGCGGGGCGTCGAGCCCGCAGGAGCTCGGCTCGAAGCGCATCGAGGCCGTGAAGGCGAAGAACAAGGATCAGCTCATGGCACTCATCAATCCGAAGTCGGTCCAATATATGAAGGAGAAAGATCCGGGTAAGCTCGAAGAGGTTATAGCCACCTGGCTTGAAACAGAAGTCCCGCCGAATCCCGAATTCATCGTACAACCATTGAAAGATATACCGGACTATAATGCGGCGTCGCAGACGTTCGTCGTCGGCCCGGCGACTATGTACTTCCCCGTAGCGCCCACTGACCTGCTCGTTCTCATCGGTGACCGTGAGATCACGGTGAAGGAGGACGGGAAGGACGTCGTGCAGAAGAAAAGAGCGCCCGTGACGATAGACGCCATCATGCAGGAGGACGGGGCGTGGTACATCGTCCTGCCGGTCGTAACGAAGACGCAGCAGTAGCGGGCCGCCCCCGGCGCGGGCTGGTACACTTTATTCCATGGCGGAAGGCGCGTCCCATCCTGTAGTCATATTCGACGGCGAGTGTAATTTCTGCAGCTCGATAGTGGCGTTCGTAATAAAACGCGACGGGAGGGGCGTATTCAGGTTCGCGCCATTCCAGTCCGAAGCAGGCAAGAGCCTCCTCGAAGAGCACGGCGTCAGGGACGGCTACTTCGATTCGTTCATTCTCATAGACGAAGGCGGGCTCTACACCAAATCCGACGCCGCGCTCAGGCTGTGGCGGCGTCTCGGCGGCCTGTGGAGCCTGACCTATGCGTTCGTCGTCGTCCCTCGGTTCGTGAGGGACACGGCGTACGATTTCGTCGCGAGGAACCGTTACAAGTGGTTCGGGAAGAAGGACGAATGCATGGTCCCGGGGCCGGAAGTGAGGGAGAGATTCCTGGAGTGAGCCTGCCGCGTGAGACATGGCCCGGGGAAATTCCGGGGCTGTTCCCCATAATAAATACCTGCCTTGTTTCGCCGTCCGACTGCGCGGGTTGTCTCGTCCGAGTATAATGTTATTTTTTTATACTGCGGCAGGCCGGGTGTGACGAGATGAGTGACGGGCTAGAGTTCAAGATTGCTTCCGAGAAGGGCGAGTTCGACCAGGTCCATGCGCTCAATTACGAGACCTTCGCCGAGGAAATTCCGCAGCACGACAAAAACGACGAGGGGTCGCTCGTCGATAAATTCAACGAAGAAAATACGTACATCATATGCCTCGATTCGGGTGAGCTCGTCGGTATGCTCGCCGTGAGGGACAGGCGGCCTTTCTCGCTCGACGGGAAGATACCGGACCTCGATTCGCATTTGCCGCCGTTCAGGTCGGCGTGCGAGATAAGGCTCCTCGCGATAAAGAAGGATAGAAGGAACAGGAAGGTCGTCCTGGGGCTGTTTACGTCGCTCGCGGCGTGGTGCGAGGAGGGCGGGTACGACATTGCGCTTATCTCCGCAAACGTCGAGCGCGAGAAGCTGTACAAGAATCTCGGGTTCACGCCGTTCGGCCCGCGCGTCGGGAAGGAGGGGGCTTTTTATCAGCCCATGTATTTAACCCCCGAGCCGTATTACCGTATGAAGGCCGGGACCAGATTGCTTTCGAGGATGCGGGGAGCCGAAGGGGAGGGCGGCAAGGCTCCGCTTAATTTCCTGCCGG
This sequence comes from Thermodesulfobacteriota bacterium, assembly GCA_035325995.1. Taxonomy (NCBI): domain Bacteria; kingdom Pseudomonadati; phylum Thermodesulfobacteriota; species Thermodesulfobacteriota bacterium. The sequence continues at coordinate 21,843 of DAOKYU010000015.1, forward strand.
GGCCTGTGGACGCCACGCCCGCCGTGAGGAAGGCGATGGGGGCGAAGGTGCTCTCGCACAGGTCGGACGATTTCGTCGCGGCCTTCGAGGACGTTAGGCGGCGGCTCTCGGCGCTCGTGAACGCGTCGCGGACGTCTATTCTCATGGGCTCGGGGACTCTGGCCAACGACGCCGTCGCCGCGAACCTCACGCTCGCCGAAGGGCGGGGGCTGGTCCTCTCGAACGGCGAATTCGGCGAGCGTCTCGTGGACCACGCGCGGCGTTTCGGGCTCGCGTTTGAAACCCTCGCGAAAGGGTGGGGCGAGACGTTCTCGCGCGCCGAAATCGAAAGCGCTCTCGACGCCTCACCGGGTACGAGGTGGCTCTGGGCGGTGCACTCGGAAACTTCGACCGGGGTTCTGAACGACCTCGGCATGCTGAAGGGCGTATGCGCCGCGCGGGGAGTCAAGCTCTGCCTCGACTGCATAAGCTCGCTCGGGACCGTGGCGCTCGACCTTTCGGACGTATACATGGCGACGGGGACGAGCGGGAAGGGGCTCAGGTCGTTCGCCGGGCTCTCGTTCGTTTTCAGGGGCGACGGGGCTGCGCTCCCGCCGGGGAATCTCCCCCGCTATCTCGACCTTTCGCTATACGAAGGATCGGAGGGCCCGCCGTTTACCGTGTCGTCGAATCTCCTTTATGCGCTACGCGAGGCGCTGGCCGGCGGGGACGGGTGGGAAGCACGCTACGCGGCGATAAGAAAGCTGTCGGCGGCCGTGAGGCTCCGTCTCCGCGAGGCGGGGCTCGGGGTCGTCGCGCCCGAGGGGCACGATGCGCCGGCGCTGGTAACGATAGCCCTTCCGGGCGAAGTCCCGTCCGGCGAGCTCGGCCCCGAGCTCGAAAAATCGGGCTATTTCCTCAACTGGCGGAGCACGTACCTAGTCCGGAGGAACTGGGTGCAGATCGCGCTCATGGGAGAGTACGATTCCGGGGCGGTCGGACGGTTCCTCGACTTTCTGGCCTCGGCCGCAAGGCCCAGAAAGCGCGCCTGATTCGTATAATTCACTTTGACGATAAGCCCCGAACGATTTATTATTGGCGTATCGGTAAATTCATGGAGGAGGATACGAGATGGCAAGTTTAGTCAACCGTATGGTAAGGGCGGCCAAGCTGGACGTGAGCCTTTACGAGGAAGTGGAGGCGGACAAAAGCGCCCTCGGGCAGGCGGCGGCAGTGGTTTTGATATCGAGCATAGCGGCCGGAATAGGCGCGGTCAGCCAGCTCGGCGGGCGGGGTATCGTGACGACCGCGATATTGGCGCTTTTGGGATAGGTCGTATGGGCCTTTCTTACGTACATAATCGGGACCAAGCTCCTTCCCGTGCCCGAGACGAAGACGGACCTCCCCGAGATGATGCGTACTATCGGTTTTTCGACCTCTCCGGGCATTCTTAACGTGTTCGGGTTCATTCCGTTTATCGGCGGTTTCATTGCGCTGGCCGTCGCGGTGTGGTCGTTCGTCGCTATGGTCATTGCCGTGCGCCAGGCGCTCGATTATACGAGCACGTGGAGGGCGGTCGGCGTCTGCATCATAGGGTTTATCGTTTATATCATCATCAGCATGGTCCTGGCAGGTCTCGTAGGGACGCACGATATGATGTCCGGTGCATCCTGACGGAGAATAGCGCATCCTAAGTGTTTGTATGCGCCGGCTGAGGCGCGCCGGAATTCGTGTACGTTTCGTTTATCGCGAGAGGTGATGTTCACAGGTGTTTATCAAGAGGCTTATAAGGGCGCTTCTTCTCGACCCGGCCGTTTACGAGGAGATCGAGCACGACAGGCGCGCGATGTGGCAGGCGGCACTGGTCGTGCTGCTGTCGAGTCTTTCGCGCGGGCTTTACGCGTATAACGTCGGGAATTACGCCGGGCTCGTGATAGGGACGATAACCAACTTCGTCCTGTGGATATTGCTGTCGTTCCTCATATACATCATCGGCACGAAGCTCTTCCCCGAATCCGAGACCAGGAGCGACCATTGGGAAGTCATGCGCGTGCTCGGGTTCGCGAGCGCGCCGGGCATATTCAGGGCCTTCGCGAGCACGCCGCACATGACGGCGATAGTGTTCCTCGTCGTCTGGGTGTGGACGCTCGCGGCGATGATAGTCGCCGTCAGGCAGGCGCTCGATTTCAGGAGCACCTGGAACGCGATATGGGTTTGCGTCGTGGGGCTGATAACGTATTGGCTGTTTTACGTTATTTTCTTTTTTGCGTTCGGGCTGCCGAAGCCTGCGTGGTCGTGAGGGGGGAAATAGCCAGAGGCAGACCTTGCATATGCGGGCTCAAGACGTTTTGAGATATGTTCTTATATGTTGTTCCAGTTGATCTAAATGCTTTTCAACAGTTTCAGTTGCAGGGATTGAAGGGTCTTCAAAATAATATAAATCTGATGCATTATAAGACTCTTCAGCTTTACTTTCCGAATCGTCGATTTCATCCAATTCATTTGTGCTGGTATCCCCACCCAACTTTACTGGAATTTAATTAGTGGCATGCTAATTATCTGCCCAATCTTTGGGGGACCTTCCTTTAGAATAATATTCCGATGTTCACGGAAAAAGTTTACAGATATATCCTCTTCGAGCGAATCCCACCAAGTTTTGAAGTTTGGGTTTTGCTTATGTTCGGATTGAAGCCTGTGAAGTACCGATCTGCCAAAAATAATCGATGCTTCAAGATAAGCCTCGAAATCCACTCTGAAGCCTACAGTACACTCCTTTGCCTTGGTTAAGAAGAACCTAGCTCTTTCCATAGCGGATCTTGAATCTTGAGATATTGGTTTTGCCATGTTTGCTATGATGTCATGTTCGGTAAAGGTTTAATAGTAAAATAAAAAGAAGGCCAAGGCTTTCTACTTTTGCTTGACCAAAAGTAGCAAAAGTCACGGGACGGGGAAAAATTGTGCTAAAAATCATCGTGTCTTCACCAAATCTTATACCCACCCCACCCCCTGATAAGATTTTTAACGCTCATCCCCTCGATTTTTTTAACGCCAATTTTTACGTCCCGGAAGTGTATTGCTTCGCCGCGCGGCGGCTTGCAATATTATGTGTTTTGTAGAGACGTGGCATAGTTCCCGCTACATCGATTGCTCCGCTAGCCGCGGGCTTTGGCTGCGCGGCGCGCTTCGTCTTTCAGAATCTTGTAGTCGATGCTGTCGACGAGGGCTTTTAAGCTCGCTTCGACGATGTTCTGGGATACGCCGACCGTGCTCCAGTCGCTCTCGCCGTCGCCGGATTCGATGAGAACGCGCACTACCGCGTCCGTGCCGTGTTTGGCCGCGAGGACCCTGACCCTGTAGTCCTTGAGGCGGACTTCACGGAGATTCGGGTAGAACTTTTCGAGCGCTTTACGGAGGCCCTGGTCGAGCGCGTGAACCGGGCCGTTGCCTTCGGCGGCCGTGTGCTCGACGACCCCGTCCACTTGTACTATGAGCGTGGCCTCGGTTATGGGCTCGGCGTCGTCCGCCCTTTTGTCCGTAAGCGTGCGGACGCTCTTAAGCTCGAAGGGCTTTCTGTACTCGCCGAGGGACTTTCTTATGAGGAGCTCGAACGACGCGTCGGCGCCCTCGAATTCGTACCCCTCGCTTTCGAGCTTCTTGAGGTCGTTCAGTATGGCGTTGACGCGCTTGTCCTGCGGGTCGAGCTCTATGCCGAGCTCACCGGCCTTGTAGAGGATGTTGCTCCTCCCGGAGAGGTCGGATATGAGAACGCGCCTGTGGTTGCCGACGACGTCGGGCTGAACGTGCTCGTACGTGTCGGGGTTCTTCATGACGGCGCTTACGTGGAGCCCGCCCTTGTGCGCGAAGGCGCTCTCGCCGACGTAGGCCATGTGCCTTAGCGGCGGGAGGTTCGTGAGCTCGTGGATGAAATGCGATACGTCGTAGAGACGCTTGAGCTCTTCGTCGCCTATGCAGTCTATGCCGAGTTTCAGCTTTAGGTTCGGTATGATCGAGCAGAGGTTGGCGTTGCCGCACCTTTCGCCGTAGCCGTTCATCGTGCCCTGTATCTGGCGTACGCCTTCCCTTACGGCGTAGAGGCTGTTGGCGACGCCGACTTCGCCGTCGTTGTGTGTGTGTATGCCGAGCTCGGCGTCGCCGAGGGCGAGGCCGACCTCCCTGACGATTTCCTCGACTTCCCACGGTAGCGTGCCGCCGTTCGTGTCGCAGAGGACTATGACGTCGGCCCCCGCTTCCTTCGCCGCCGTCAGCGCTTCGACGGTGTACCTGGGATTGCGCTTGTAGCCGTCGAAGAAGTGCTCGGCGTCGAAGAAGACTTCGTCCGCGTGCTTTTTAAGGTAAGCCACCGAGTCGTGGATTATTTCGAGGTTTTCCTTGAGCGGTATCCTGAGGGCTTCTTTTACCTGGAAGTCCCAGCTCTTGCCGACTATCGTTACGGCGGGGGTTTCCGCCTTGAGGAGGGCCTGTATGCTGGCGTCTTCCTCGCAGGCTTTGCCCGAGCGCCTCGTGCTGCCGAAGGCCGCTATGGCGGACCTCCGGAGCCGGAGCTTCTTGGCCTCTTCGAAGAATCCTTCGTCCCTTTCGTTGGAGCCCGGCCAGCCGCCTTCAATATAATGCACTCCAAGCTCGTCGAGCTTCTGTGCGATTCGCAGCTTGTCGTGGATCGAGAACGAAATGCTCTCGCCCTGCGTGCCGTCTCTTAAGGTAACGTCGTATATCTTCACCTGCCGTGCGCTCATTTTTCCTCCCCGAGCTCGAATGCGTCGTGCAGCGCCCTTACCGCGAGCTCCGTGTACTTTTCCTCTATAACGCAGGAAATTTTTATCTCGGAAGTGCTTATCATCATTATATTTATGCCTTCTTTCGAGAGGGTCGAGAACATCTTCGCCGCAACGCCCGAATGCGTCTTCATGCCGACGCCGACGAGCGATACCTTGGTAATCTTGTCGTCCGAGATGATGTCCTTCGCGCCGAGCTCCCGCGCTACACCTTCTGTTAGTATAATTGATTTTTTAAATTCTGTCCTCGGCACGGTGAAGGTCATGTCGGTGTGGCCCTCGATGCTGACGTTCTGGACGATCATATCGACGTTGATGCCGGCCTCGCTCAGCGGCGAGAATATCCGCGCCGCGATGCCGGGGCTGTCCGGGACCTGCGTGATCGTGATCTTGGCCTGGTTTTTGTCGGACGATACGCCCGAGATTAGTATATTTTCCATGTGAGTCATGTCTTCCTCCTTAACTACCCACGTTCCTTCCTGTTCGGGTTTCGCCGTCGGGCGCACGTGAAGCGGGACGTCGTGCTTCATCGCGAATTCGACCGCGCGGGCCTGGAGCACCTTGGACCCGAGGCTCGCGAGCTCTAGCATTTCTTCGTATGAAATCCTCTCGAGCTTCCTCGCGGTGGGGACTATGCCCGGGTCGGACGTGTAGATACCGTCCACGTCGTCCTTATACAGCTCGCAGGAATCCGCCCCGAGGGCCGAGGCCAGCGCGACGGCGGTGAGGTCGGAGCCGCCCCGCCCGAGGGTGGTGACGTTGCCGTCGTCGTCTACGCCCTGAAACCCCGCCACGATGACGATCTTCCCCTTTTCGAGGGCCTTTTGTATCCTCTCGGCGTCTATGCGGACTATCTTCGCCTTGGAATGGGCGTTGTCGGTGATAATGCGCACCTGGTGCCCCTGGTAGGAAACGGAGTCGTGCCCGAGGGCTTTTATAGCCATGGCAAGGAGCCCCGAGGAGACCTGCTCGCCGCTCGACGTGACGACGTCGAGCTCCCTTTCGTCGGGCGGGTCCATGAGCTCGAGCGAGAGCTTCACGAGCCTGTCCGTTTCGCCGGCCATGGCCGAGACGACGACGAGGACGCCGTTACCCTTTTCTTTCGTACGGATGACGTGCCCCGCGACCCATTTTATCTTGTCGAGGTTCGCAACGCTCGTTCCGCCGTATTTTTGAACGATAAGACCCATTCTCTTTGTCCTTTTATTCTTATATTGCGCGTCGTTTCGGAGACCGCGCCGCCCGTTTCGGGTATGGCGATCTCGACGTCTATCGTATAATCCGGGAGCTCGTCCTCGATCCTCTCGGCCCATTCTACCGCGGAGACGCCATTACCGAAGAGGAATTCCTCGAACCCTATGCCGTAGAGCTCGTCGGCGCCCGAAATCCTGTAGAGGTCGAAGTGGTAAAGCGGCATCGTCCCTTCTTCGTACGCGTTCATTATGACGAAGGTCGGGCTGACGGGGTCTTCTTCGATCCCGAGCGCCCTGGCGATACCCTTGACGAGCACTGTTTTCCCCGCTCCGAGGTTTCCTCTAAGGGCGATAATACTACCGGGCTTGAGCGATTTGCCAATAACCTCGCCAAGCGCCGCCGTTTCGTCGCTGCTGTGAACGACTATCTCTGTTTCCATCGTATCTTCCGTTTTCATTCTGGTTTGGAAGGCCGACCGGGCGCTTTTCATCTAATTCGGATGAAAGGCTCGTCGTCCATTGTCGGAATGTCTTTAATCACGCCCGGGAGCGAGTCGGCGAGGTCTTCGGCAATGATGCCGGTCTCGCCCCTTGCGGAGGCCGCCCTGTCGCCCGCCAGGCCGTGGGCGAACACCCCCAGCTTGCAGGCGTCCTCGGGGCTCATCCCCTGCGCCAGGAAGCCGCCAGTTATGCCCGTGAGTACGTCGCCCATTCCGCCCGACGCCATGCCGGGGTTGCCGGTGGTGTTGACGAAGACCTTGCCGTCGGGGCAGGAGACGAGCGAGCGGGCGCCCTTTAGTATCACGTAAACGCCGTATTCGCGGGCGAACCCGAGGGAGACGCCGACCCTGTCGCCCTGGACGTCCCCGGTCGATATGCCCGCGAGGCGGGACATCTCGCCGGGATGGGGCGTGAGGACCAACGGGACGCGGGCTTTTTTGAGTATGCCGGGCTCTTCGGCGACGAGTGTCAGGCCGTCGGCGTCGATGAGCATCGGCACGGGCGAGGTCCTTATTATCTGGTAGAGGAATTCGCGGGCGTCGTCCGTCGTGCCGATCCCCGGTCCGATTGCGACGGCGGTTTTCTTCTCCGAGAGTATCTTCTTCGCGCGGGCCGCCGAGACTTCGCCGAACGTCCCCTGCGCGGTTTCGGGGATGGGCTCGGTCATCGCCTCTGTCGTTTTTATCTCCATTATCGTATTAAGGCTCTGGGGGATACCGGCCGTTACGAGGCCTGTCCCGGCCCGAAGCGCACCCAGGGACGCCAGGGCCGCAGCGCCGGATTTGCCGGGCGAGCCGGCGAGTATGAAGAGGTGCCCGTACGTGCCCTTGTGCGTGTCGGCGGCCCTTTTCCCGACGAGGCCGCGGATATTGGCGTGCGTCAGCATCTCGTACGGGATATCGGCTTCGAGCGCCTTCGGCGTCGTGATGTCGGCGACGTAGAGGCTGCCCGCATAATCGACGCCGGGGTATATCGAGACGCCGAGCTTGGGGACGACGAACGTGACGGTTATGTCCGCCTTCACGGCCGCGCCTAGCGGGAAGCCCGTGTTGGCGTCGAGCCCGGAGGGCACGTCTACAGCGACTTTAGCCGCGGGCTGTGCGTTTATGAAGTCGATGAGCTTCCTGTAGAAGCCCTCGACTTCCCTGTCGAGCCCTGTGCCGAATAAAGCGTCCACGATGACGTCGGCGGGTTTATATCTTCGCGTCGATTCCGTTAGCTCGACTATGCTGCCTCCCAGATTCCTGAACGCTTTATAATTCGTGAGCGCGTCGCCCCTGTATTTGGCTGGGTCTGATGCGAGGTAGACAGCAACGGAGAGGCCTTGCCCGGCGAGGTGGCGTGCGATGACGAAGCCGTCGCCGCCGTTGTTGCCCCCGCCGGCGAATATGGCCACGCTCTCGGCGAAGGGGTATTCCTCGAGGATGACGTCGGCGGCTGCGCGCCCGGCGTTCTCCATGAGCACGAGGCCCGGGACGCCGTAGTCTTGTATCGTCGCCCGGTCGATTTCCCTGACTTGTTCACGCGTGGCTATTTTCATGGTCCGGGGATAAAAATAACGTAAATCCGGGGGATTGTACACAGGGGGTGGCCAGGTGCGGCGGGGGTGGTTATAGCGAGTTTGCTGCTATTTCTAAAAGTGGTGGAGGCTGGGGGGCGGCAGCCTGGAGGGGGACGTTCCGAGTTGGCTCATAAATTGGGAGAAAGTGTTCTCTACTTTTGCCTGACCAAAAGTACACACGTATGTGTGTCTTTCGACGTAGCACC